>JACQFP010000016.1 GCA_016200005.1 Verrucomicrobiota bacterium
TTCCAGACCGACTACATTCTTCTGTTCCATAGGTGTCCTGAGGGTTGTGCCGCCATCGTGTGATGGCAGCAGGTTTTTTTGTCCCCCTCAGGATGCCTTTTTTCCACCCCCCGCCGTCCACAACTTTTGGAAATTTCTCTCGGCGGCGTTGCTCGAAGTATTGTGTGTAGTGTGGATCGTAGGGGTTTGCAGCCCCAATGATTTTAACATGGCGACGGATTACGGTGCTGGTGGCCGAGTAAAGGGCAAGCACTTGGCTTGTGCCTTTCTCCTTGGTGAGCCGGACGCTGAAGATTCCCTTTCCAACCGCTGCCGAGAAGTACTTGTGCCGTCTCCAAGCAGCGGTCTGTTTGGGGTGGCGTCGTTTGGCCCAGCGCAGTAGTTGCCAGAAGACGTGATTGTCCAGCCGGTTGAAGGTCCGCTTGGAGGCTCCATGTCGGTAATAATTGGCCCAACCCCGGATAAGCGGGTTGAGTTGGCGAAGGAGCTCTTCTTGGGAGAGTCCCAAGGCGGAGTTGATACAGAGGCTGATTTTCTCCCGCAAGGCTTTCACGTTACTCTTTGCGGGATAGGTCAGCAGTTTGTCCCCAAATTTGCGCACGGTGTGCCCCAGAAAGTTGAACCCTTTATTGATGGGGGTGATGACGGTCTTTTGCTCTGAGAGTTCCAGACCTCGCGGATGGAGGAAGGCCGCCAGTGCGGGTTTGACTTTCTGTTCGAGTAGTTCCTTGGTTGCGCCCGTCACGATGAAGTCATCAGCATAACGCACGAAGTTGACTTTATCGCCCGTTTTGGATACGGCTTGGCTGATGGCCTTCTGCATCCCGTCCAGCGCGAGGTTCGCGAGGATGGGTGAGATGACCCCGCCTTGGGGCGTGCCTTTACAGGTCGGAAACAAGTGTCCCTTTTCCCAGTAACCAGCCTTGAGCCATTTGCGGAGTGTCTGCTTGTCCATGAGGACATGGTGTCGCAGCCACTCATGGCGGATTTCGTCGAAGCAGGCTTTGATGTCGCCCTCCAGCACCCATTGGGGTGAGCACTGGCGGGAGAGCACGTTGTGAACGTGTCTCAGAGCATCGGCACAACAGCGTCCTTCACGGAAGCCGTAGGAGTTTGGATCACCCAAGGTCTCAGCTACGGGCGCGAGGGCCAGCGCGTGGAGTGCTTGCATGGCGCGGTCGTGCAGGGTGGGAATGCTCAACGGGCGAAGTTTGCCGTTCTTCTTCGGAATGTAGATCCGGCGTAAGGGTTGGGGTTTGTATCCATGACGTTTGAGGTTGTCTGCGGCTTGGAGTTTCTGTCTGTCAGTTTGCCATGTTACGTTATCTACCCCGGGCGTTTTCGCGCCCCGGTTGGTTGTCACTCGCCGCACCGCCAGTAATTTGGCGGCACGCGAATGTGTCAGCAGCCACTGCAAAGCCGAAGCCCTGCGGTAGTTGCCGAATTTGATTGCCTTGGCAATACGCACTTGCAGCCGTCGCACCTGTGACCAGAGGGCTTTCCAATGGATGTCCTTCCAGTTCCTTGGCAGGTCGAAAGACGCATCAGTTCCGGGAGGAACTGTCATTTGCTTTTCTTTCTTCACGATGGTTCTGCTTGTTTTCTTGCCAGGAGAGACCAGACCGACGTGGGCGTATCCAGCGCATTACACACCGGCATTGGCTTCTTCGGTCGTCTCCATGCTACGGCTCTTAACCCGCCTTGCGGTGAGGTCTGCCCGGTGCGAACCGGGCGAGCGCGCAACTTTTCCATGTTCCACAACAATCCCGAGTGGATGATTTAGGTTCGCCCTCTACACCGGCAGTGCTGCATTCGCGTCGGGTCATGTAGGAGTGTCCGAACCTGACTGCTCACCTTTTGGTGCAAGCCTGACAGTCTCTTTGGCTTGTCAGTCTTTACGATGCTTGCGGGCGTTCATTTTGTTTTAACCGTGTCATCCGATTCTGGTGCTCCCCCGAATTGAGACTCTCAGGTTCGCACCAATGTCCGGAAGGCTTCAGACCCAGAGACGCTGCGCGTCTTGCGCCTGCTTCCGTAGAATACCTGTGGCGAAACACAGGGCTTAATCAAGAGCTGTCCATGTTAAGCAGTGATTGTTGTGACTTCATGTCGCACCCTGCGTCAGACTGAACATCCAAACGCCTTGCCCGCCTCGTGGCGCTGTCCCGGTTAACCAAGGACGTTGTAGGAGGTTTTTCACTCGCAACGCCCGGATCGCCTTCGGTCATGGATGCGACTGCCCCAGCTATGTCGCCCCGGTTTATTCAGGAAGTCTGCTGTGAGGTCAACACCCTTGCTAACGCGACGCAGATTGTTCAATACTCTTCGTCCGTGAAAGCTGCCGCAACCTTCCATCGCCGCCTCTGGTTCGCCCGAACTTTGTTGCTGCCCACCTGCTGGCTGATGGTTTTGTCCGGGCGTTGCGCCGACACTACGGGCGAAGATTGGCCGCGTTTTCTAGGGCCGCGCGCCAATGGGATTTCCGCGGAGACAGGCTTGCTGGATAAGTGGCCGGAGAGTGGACCGCCATTGCTTTGGGAAAAAAGCATCGGCACGGGTTACAGCGCGCCTTCCGTCCGTGGTGAGCTGTTGGTGTTGCACCATCGCTTGAAGGACGAAGAAATTGTGGAGGCGTTTGAGGCGGCCACCGGCAAACCAGCCTGGCGTCACGCCTACCCCAGCAAATTCATCGACCCCTACGGTTACAACAACGGCCCGCGATGCACTCCGTTGCTCACCTCGCCCCGTGGAGTCACCGAATCCCAAACTCCACAGGGCGAAGATCGTTGTTACACTTTCGGCGCGGAAGGCAAACTGGTCTGTCTGGAACTCCAGTCCGGCAAACTGATCTGGCAGCGCGACACCGGCATCGATTGGCACGTGCCCGCGGCTTTCTTCGGCGTTGGCAGCACACCGATTCTCGAAGGCGACCTGTTACTTGTGATGGTGGGCGGCCAGCCGAACTCCGGCATGGTCGCATTGGATTCAAAGACAGGAAAAACCGTTTGGGAAAGTGTCGGCGAAAAAAACTGGCAGGGCCAGCCGATGATCGGCTGGCCCGGCGAACGCAAGGTGAACTGGCCACGTTGGGAAAAGCAGGCCAGTTACTCCACGCCCGTGGCCGCGACGATTCACGGCAGACGACACGTTCTGTGTTTGACGCGACAGGGGTTGGTTTCGGTTGATCCCAAAACCGGTGAAGTGAATTTCAGTTTCTGGTTTCGATCGCCCGCCAACGATTCCGTCAACGCCATCAGCCCTGTCGTGGTGGATGAACTGGTTTTCATTTCCGGAGCGTACTACAAGGTCGGTTCGGTGGTATTGCGCGTGAAGCCCGACGGCAAAAGCGTGGACGAAGTCTGGCGCGGCACATCGCTGGAAATCCATTGGAACACGCCAATCTATTACGACGGCAATCTCTACGCTTTCAGCGGTCGCAACGAACCGGACGCGCGCTTTCGCTGCGTCGAATTCAAGACCGGCAAGGTGTTGTGGGATCGCGATGAAAGCTGGCCGCCCCACAGCACGCCGCAACCGAAGGTTTACGGTCGCGGCTCAGCGATTCTGGCCGATGGAAAACTGATTGCGCTTGGCGAAGGCGGCTTGCTCGGTTTGTTCAAGTTGAACCCGAAGCAGCCTGAAGAGATCTGTCACTGGCAGGTGCCCCAACTGCACTATCCCTGTTGGGCAGCGCCCGTGTTGTCGCGAAAGAGACTTTACTTGCGCAGCGAAGACCGGCTGATCTGTCTCAGTCTGGCAAAGTAACGTTCGCGTTCCACCTCAAAGGCGTCCCGTCGGCCGCCCCGAATCGATGCCCTGTCGCCGCGTGAGGATTCGAGGTTTGATCGGTCAAATGGGGAGCAGCGCACGGTCAAACGCCGAATGTGGCCATGCTGAAACCATGCTGAAACCATTTGCAAGGCCCGGGGTTTAAGATACGATGCAACAATCGTTGCGACCCGTTTGTGATGAGTTGTGACCGTCTTCGGTTGAAGCCGAAAGTGCCACCGGATGACGCAGAGTGCAGGCGCAAACTGGCGCATGAGTTGGTTCACAAAAACTGGTTTACCGCGATTACGATGACCGAGCGAACTATCTGGGCACTGTTGCTTGCTTCCGCTCTCCTCCTGGCTGGTTGCTCCTCCGCGCATTATCGAAAATCAGCGGACCGCGAAGCTTACCGCACCATCGCCGAAAAAACGACCCGCGTCAAAAACATGGACAAACACTTCACCATCGAGCAAACGAATACGGTATCGCTCGGAGGTCTGCCCATGATGACGAACGTCAGCGAGTTCCTTGGAGCCGATGACCACAAGGAAACGGGCGCGCACGTTCTCTCGCTGGAAAAAGCCCTGGAGATTGCCACGAAACAGAATCGCGCCTACCAGTCGCGCAAAGAGACGTTGTATCTCTCGGCCTTGAACCTGACCCTGGCGCGACACCGGTTCACTCCCATCTTTTCAGGCAACGGCAGCGCCCGGATCATCGGCCAGACGGAACAGGCGGTGGATGTCATCGTGGACCCCATCACGCAGGAACCTAAAGTACTGCTCAGCGACAATCTCGTCGAGCAACGACGCGTGACTGCCAACGGCAACGTCAATGCCAGTTGGCTCATCCGTGACCTTGGCCGCATTACCACGTCCTTCACGACTGACTTTCTGCGCTTCGTCACGGGTGATCCGCGCACACTGACGTCGTCCCAGGTTGGCGCGACGTTCTTCCGCCCGTTGCTGCGCAATGCGGGCTTCAAGCAGGAAATGGAGAACCTGACCCAGGCCGAACGTGATTTGCTGTACGACCTCCGTGATTTCGTGCAGTATAGAAAGAGTTTCAGCGTGCAAGTGGCCAGCGCCTACTACGCTGTGTTGGGCAACCGGGACGCCGTGCGAAACAGCTATCTCAACCTGCAAAGTTCGCGCAAGAACGCGGAACGCACGCGCGAACTGGCCAAGGAAGGGCGTGTGACCCAGTCCGATCTCGGTCGTCTCCAGCAGCATGAACTGGCCGCCGAACGCGACTGGAACAACGCCATCCGCAGCTATAAACAAACACTCGATGACTTCAAACTGAATCAATTGGGTATTCCCGTGGACACGCGGCTGATTCTGGACGACAAGGAACTCGACGCATTGGAAATCCGCGACCCCAAAATCGCCGTGGAGGAATCGATCAGCGTGGCGCTGACCGCGCGGCAGGATTTTAAGAATTTCAAAGACCGTCATGACGACACCCTCCGGCGCACTGCCTTGGCCGCCAATTTTCTGAAGCCGCAACTCGACCTTGTCGCGTCGGCCGGGTTCAACAGCAAACAGGAGAGCGGCACCGGATTTCCCGTGCCGGACATCAATCGTTACAACTGGAGCGCCGGGCTGAACTTGGATCCGGGATTGGATCGCAAGGCAGAACGCAACGGCTATCGGACGGCGTTGATCAATGAGCGGCAGGCCGAACGCGCGCAGGAGCAGCAGGAGGATCAGATCAAGCTGCAGGTGCGCGATAGTTGGCGGACGCTTGACCAGGCCAAACGGAATTACGAGATCAGCGAGATCGGTGTCAGACTCGCAGAGCGGCGCGTGGAAGAGCAAAACCTGCTCGCCGAACTGGGTCGCGCCAAAGCCCAGGACCAGGTGGACGCGCAAAACGATTTGATCAGTTCCAAGAATCAGCGCACGCAGGCGCTGGTGAGTCACACGATTGCCCGGCTGCAGTTCTGGGTCAACCTGGGCATTCTCTACATCAAAGACCAGGGCCAATGGGAGGAAATCAACCATGCCAATTCCAAATAAAATTCTAACCTTCATCGAACAACAACCGCGCTGGCGCATTGCCGCCGCCGTTCTCATCCTCGTACTGGCCGTCGTTTGGATCAGTAGCAGCGGCAAGTCCGCCAGCAAAGGCGCGACCTTCACCGCGCGACGCGGCCCGCTCGACATCAGTGTGCTCGAAGGCGGCAGCATCCAGGCGCTCGAATCGCAGGAGATCAAATGCGAAGTGCGCGTAGGCTATCAAGGCACGAAGATTTTGAAGATTGTGGAAGAGGGCTACCAGGTCACCGAGGAGGACGTGAAGAATGGCAAGGTGTTGGTCGAACTCGACTCCTCGGACCTGCAGAAACAAATCGTTCAGCAGGAAATTCAGTACCAATCCGCCGTGGCTTCATTGACCGACGCGCAACAGGGTTATGACATCCAGTTGAACCAGAACATCAGCGACATCAAGGCGGCGGAACAGAAGGCGCGTTTCGCGCGCCTGGACTTCGATAAGTTCCTTGGTGCCACCGTCGCGCAGGACGTTGTGGAGCAGCTTGGCTTGGAAACGGAACTGGCGGCGGAACGAACCAAGTCCTTCGAAAGCGTGGGTGAGCCTCCCAAATCGTCGGCCTCGCCGGTCCAAACCAACAACGCTCTCCTCGTGGCGCGCGGCGTTGCAAGCGACACGCTGCCGGTAATACAACTGGCCGGAAGCACCGAAAAAAAACCTGCGCCACTTGCGGCGGCATTACTGCTCCCCACCGATCCAACTACGAAACCGGCCAGGCCGCAGATCACGCCGAATGTGGAACCAACCGCGCCCGCCAACGCGCCGCCCAAGCCCATCGTCTTTGATTTTTCCAAATACGCGACCATTGACGCGTTGGGCGACGGTGAGGCGAAGCAAAAGCTCCGCAAGTTCGAGGACGACCTGCAAGTCGCCCAGAAAGAATTGGGCCAGGCCAAATCCACCCTGGAAGGCACCAAACGACTTTTTGACAAAGGGTTTGTGACCAAGACCGACCTGGCGCGTGATGAAATTGCCTACGAAAATGCGCGACTCAAAGTTCAGACCGCGGAAACCGCGCGCGACCTGTTCCTGAAGTACGATTTCACAAAGTCGGCCGAGGAGTCGTTATCGAAGCACGCGGAAGCCATGCGCGAGCTGGATCGCGCGAAGAAAGCGGCCGTTTCGAAGCTGGCCCAGGCGGAAGCCCGATTAAAATCAGCCCAAGGGCAATACAACGTGCAGTTGCGTCAGCGCAATGACCTTAACGAACAGGTGGAGAAGTGCATCTTGAAAGCGAAGAAGACAGGGCTGGTTGTTTATGGCGCCGGCGGTGAGGAGATGTATTATTACGGCAATCAGGAACCCATCCGCGAGGGCGCCACGGTCCGCGAACGCCAGGCCATCATCACCATCCCCGACATGACCCGGATGTCCGTGAAGGTGAAAATCCACGAAAGCTACATCAAAAAAATCAAGAAAGGGGAAAAAGTCCGCATTACGGTGGACGCTTTTCCCGACACAATTATGGAGGGAGAGGTCACCAAGGTCGGCGTGCTGCCCGATTCCCAAAACCGGTGGATGAATCCCGACATGAAAGTCTATCTTACCACCATCACCATCAACGGGACGTACGACTGGATCAAACCCGGCATGAGCGCGAAGACCGAGATTCTGGTGGATCATCTTGATGATGTGGTTTACGTGCCGATCCAGGCGGTCGTGCCGAGCGAAGGCAAACAGATCTGTTACGTGGTTCGCGGCTTCAAGCCGGAACGACGCGAGGTCGAAATCGGACAGTTCAACGACGAGTTCATTGAGATCAAAAAGGGATTGAAGGAGGGCGAAAGAGTTTCGCTTCGCGTTCCCGAAGGGACCGAGCCGGACACCGGCGAGAAAGAGAAGAAGCCAGGCAGCGACAACAACGGAAAACCGAAGCCAATCGAAAAGGCCGCGCCACCAGCCAAAGTGGGTTGAGGCAAAAGCTCAGCGCAAATCCACCAATGCCCTCGCCCATCGTTCACTTTGACAACGTCCGCAAGACCTACCAGATGGGCCTTATTACCGTGGAAGCCTTGCGCGGCGTTTCGCTTGATATTCAGGCGGGTGAATACATCAGCATCATGGGACCATCGGGCTGCGGCAAATCCACGATGTTGAACCTGCTGGGCTGCCTCGACCGGCCCACGTCCGGTCGTTATCTGCTCGGCAACCAGGACGTGTCGCAACTGGATGACGACGCCCTTTCGACGGTTCGCGGTGCGCGGCTCGGCTTCATCTTCCAATCCTACAATCTGATTCAGCAACTCACCGTCTTGGAAAACATCGAGATTCCACTTTATTACCAAGGCCGCCCCGAAGATGAGAGCCGGACGTTGGCGAAAAAGTTCGCCACGCTCGTCGGGCTGGAAGATCGGACCAACCACAAGCCGTTCGAGCTTTCCGGCGGCCAACAGCAGCGGGTGGCCATCGCGCGCGCCCTGGCCAACGAACCCTTGATCATTCTGGCCGACGAACCGACCGGCAACCTTGATTCCGCTTCGGGCGTCGAAATCTTGAAAATCTTTGACGACCTGCATGCGCAGGGGAAAACCATCATCCTGGTCACGCACGACGGGAACATCTCGCGCCACGCCGCCCGCGCGATTCGTCTCCGCGACGGCGAAATCGAAAGCGATGTCCGACACTAAATCCATCTTTCATTTTATTCGACACGACTTTCTGAGTTCGCACTTGAAGCGCGTCGTGCGGCTCGGCGTCAAAAGCCTTTGGCTGCATCGCTTGCGGTCGCTGCTGACAGTGCTAGGCATTGTGTTCGGCGTTTGTTCTGTGATCGCGATGCTGGCAATCGGCGAAGGTGCCAGCTTCGAGGCGCAAGAAACGATCAAGAGTCTTGGCAGCCAGAACATCATTCTCCGCAGTGTCAAACCGCCGGAAGAGCAGAAGGTTTCCGACAAGGGCAGCCAGAGTTATGTCCTGCAATACGGCCTGACCTATAAGGACATTAAACGGATCAAGTCCACGATTCCCGGCGTTACCGTCATCGTTCCGGGCCGCATCATGCGCGAGTACGTCTGGAACATCAGCCGCCGTGTCGATTGCGAAATCATGGGCACCGTTCCCTGGTATCCCCAGATGCGCAACCATCGCGTCGCTCGTGGTCGCTTCTTCACCGAAAACGAAATGGACGACAAAGCCAACGTCTGTGTGCTCGGCGCCGGAATGGTGAACACGCTTTTCCCGCTCGATTCGCCACTCGGCAGACAGGTCCGCGTCGGCGGCGATTATTACCAAGTGATCGGCGTCATGGAACCGAGCGGCAAAGTTGCTAAGGCGGACGAAACTCAGGACAACGTAAAGCCCGCCGCCAATCGGATGTTCATCCCGTTGGAAACGGCGAAGACCCGTTATGGTGAAGTTTTGCGGAAGGTGCGTAGCGGGAGTTTCGAGCAGGAACGGGTGCAGTTGCATGAGGTCACCGTTAAAGTCGCCACCCCGGAGCAAGTTCGGGCGGTCGCCGACGCCATCAAGGGAGTCATGGAGCGTAACCACAAGAAAAAAGACTTCGACATCATCGTGCCGCTCGAATTATTGAAGCGTGCGGAGCGCACCAAACAGATTTTCAACATCGTGCTCGGCTCGATAGCGGCGATTTCGCTTCTGGTGGGCGGCATCGGCATCATGAACATCATGCTGGCCAGCGTGACCGAGCGGACGCGCGAAATCGGCATCCGCCGCGCGCTCGGCGCGAAGCGACGCGATATCATCGTCCAATTCCTTGTGGAAACCGTCATGCTGTCCGGGGCGGGCGGACTGCTGGGAGTCGTCCTTGGAGTGATCATTCCCTTTTTGGTCAGCTACTTTGCCGGCATGGTTACGATCATCACGCTCTGGTCGCCGCTCGTCGCTTTCTCGATCTCAGGCTTGGTAGGCGTTATTTTCGGACTTTATCCTGCCTTCCGCGCGGCGAACATGGACCCGGTGGAGGCCCTGCGTCATGAATGACCCGGGTCCGCAAGCGAGACTACTGCTTGACTTGTGATACAGACATTTTGAGGCCAAGCTTGCACCCCGCTTATATCCCGCTCCTTGATGTGTGTTCCGTGCGAAACTCTCAGTCTGCGCAGTGAAGACCGGCTGACTTGCTTCAAACTCGGAACACTTGAACCTCCGTCGTCTATTTTTCTGGCGACCCCGCCGAACACATAACTTGACACGCGCCGTGAATCTTTCTGAGAATGAGGTCGTGCCCGCAATCAATCGACTGTCGTCACATTCATTTCAACCAACGAACCAGACCACATGGAAACTTCAGCAATTCAGAAAAGAAATATATTTGAAGGAGTGACCGGCTATCATTGGCTGGTGGTGGTGATTGCTTCCTGCGGTTGGTTGTTTGACTGCATGGATCAACGGCTATTTGTCCTGGCTCGCGAATCGGCCTTGAAGGAACTGCTCGCCAATGACGCGGCCGCGCTGCTCGCACTCAAGAAATACATCGGCTATGCCACCACTTCGATGATCCTCGGCTGGGCGACCGGCGGCATTTTCTTCGGGATGATGAGCGACAAGATCGGACGGGTCAAAACCATGGTGGCCACGCTGATCGTCTATTCAGGATTCACCGGCCTGTCGGGATTTGCGCAAAGCTGGGTTGATTTCACGATCTACCGCTTTCTCGTGGGACTGGGAGTTGGCGGCATGTTCGGAGCGGCCACCACCCTGGTGGCGGAAAGCGTGCCGGGCCAGTTTCGATCCGTCGCGTTGGGGTCACTGCAGGCGCTATCGGCGACCGGCAACATCATCGGGTCACTGATCAGTCTGCAGATTCAGCCGGGTGCGGCGAATTTCCTGGGAGAATTCTCCGGGTGGCGCGTTCTTTTTCTTGTTGGAATCCTGCCCTCGCTTCTGGTCATTCCCATCATCTTTGTGTTAAGAGAACCAGAGGCGTGGAAGAAGGCAAAGGCCGAGGCCAAGACGGGGCATGGGCAAAAAAACGTCGGCTCTCCATTGGAACTCTTTCGTGATGTTCGCTGGCGACGGAATACCATTGTGGGTTTGTTTCTGGGCATTTCGGGCATGATTGGACTTTGGGGCATTGGTTTCTTTTCACCGGAATTGATTTCCACTGCGTTGAAAGGCGCGCCGCAAACGACGATTGACAGCGTGCGCGGTTGGGGCACGGCACTCCAGGATGTCGGCTCGTTTCTCGGCATGATGACGTTCACCCTGGTCGCTTCCTTCCTGAACCGACGCGTGGCGTTCCTCGGCGCATTCATCCTCTGCCTTGGCGCGACGATGTTCGTGTTCAATTCGCTGAACTCGGCATCGGATGCTTATTGGATGCTGCCGATGATGGGTTTCGCGCAGTTGGCCGTCTTCGCCGGATACTCGATTTATTTTCCCGAACTGTTTCCCACGCGGTTGCGCGGGACCGGAGTGGGTTTCTGCTACAACACCGTGCGTTATCTCGCGGCACCGGCACCGACGCTGCTCGGCTATCTGAGCACCGTGATGTCATTTCGGACCGCCGCGATGGTCATGTCGCTGATCTACCTCGTTGGAATCATTGCCTTGATTTGGGCGCCGGAAACGAAGGACCAACCGCTCCCGGAAGGCTGACAGCCATGCGGAAAGTGGACGAGCCGTGGTTTTTTTCCGAAACCAACAAACGTCAGTCTTCCGGCAAGGGCTGTCCTCTGGTTTCCGGCGAGAAAGGTAACGTCAGCAAGCCAATCAAAAAGACTGAGCAGAGCGTCAGACCGGCGTAACGCAACGGCAGCGGGTCAGGATAACCGCTGAAAACCTTGCTGGTGAGGAGGCCAAGCGTCAACGGACCCAGAGCCGCCACAAAACGGCCCACATTGTAGCAGAAGGAGGTGCCTGTGCTCCGCAGCCGCGTGGGAAACAGCTCGGGAAAATAAATCGCGTATCCCGCAAAAAGAGAAAACTGACAGAAGCCCATAATTGGGATCATCCAAAAGATGTCGGTGATGTCATCCAGCAACCAGAATCCACCCGCCGTGCTCAGCATGGCCAAAATGAATGCAATGGCGAAGGTGGGCTTGCGGCCAAGGCGCTGAGCCACCGGACCGAAACAATACAAACCAAAAAATGCACCGATGTTCATCATGATCAAGCTGACTCCCACCCAGACGCCGAGTTTCCCCGAAATGACTGCCGGGGAGAATCCCTGCGCCGCAAATGATGCGCGAAGCACGAAGCGGATCAAATCGAGACTGAAAAACAAGATGCCCCACAGGCCGACGACGCCCACAAACGCCAGAAGAAATCCGATGATGGCGTGCTTTCGCCAGCGCGGATTTCCGAACAACTCGGAATACGAACCCATTTTCTTGCCGCTCTTTAACTCCACGATGGCTTTCCAGCGTTCCGGTTCTTTCAATCGCCGCCGGATCAGGACTGCAAGCATCGCTGGCACGGCACCGACCACGAACATCCAGCGCCACCCGTTCGCCTGCGAAATGGTGCCAGCCTGTTCGAGATACCCGATGCTCATACTCACGAGCGCGGCAGTGACGTTGCCCACCGTCGAAAGGGCCTGTAGCAAGCCCAGCGCGTAAGGGCGCGCGCGGTCCGGCATCACTTCGGCCACCAGCGCCACTCCGACGGCAAACTCCCCGCCCACACCCAGGCCGGTCACAAACCGGTAGATGGTAAAATCCCAAAAGCCAACCGAGAGGGCGCTCAAGCCCGTGCAAAGCGAATAGATTAAAATTGTGAGCAACATGGTTTTCGCCCGGCCAACCCGGTCGCCCATGATTCCAAAAGCCAACCCTCCGGTCGCCCAGCCCATCAGAAAAATGGAGGTGGCATATCCTCCATACTCGGCAATCTGGCGCATGTCGCCAGTGCCGAGCAATTCGCGCATCGCTGGAACGCGAGCCGCGTTGAATAGTTGCTGATCGAGACAATCAAAAAGCCATCCCAAGGCAGCCATCATCAATACGAACCAGTGATAACTATTCAAAGAACGCCACCACGGTGCAGAATCAGGAAGCGTCGATGGAGCAGCAGCGGCTGGAGGCAGATCAAGGTTCATCATAGTTGCTGTGAAATTTTGAGCGTACACTGCCTACACAGGATCGGCACCAAATCCAAGATTTATCTCCAAGAGAGAATGTAATTTGAAAAAGAAAAGCCCGTTCTTGCGAACGGGCCGTGCGATAATTCAAACTCCGTTTACTTTGCGGCGTCCGTGGTCTTGGTTTCCGCCGCGCCCTCGGCTTTCGCCGGTTCAGGAGTCGCTTCAAAGGGAACATCCACCCATTCCAGAATCGCCAGTTGTGAGGCGTCGCCCTGACGTTGATGCAATTTGACGATGCGAGTGTAACCGCCGCGCCGCTCCTTTTGCGTGGGAGCAATTTCGTTGAACAGGATTTTGACGGCATCTTCCTGGTGCAACCGCGCGGCGGCAAGACGGCGATGCTGGATGGTTCCCTTTTTCCCGAGCGTGACCATTTTCTCCGCCACGGAACGGGCGGCCTTGGCCTTCGCGAGCGTGGTAGTCACTCGCCGTTGCTTGATAAGACTACAAACCAGGTTGGCCAGCA
The DNA here is from genome assembly GCA_016200005.1 of Verrucomicrobiota bacterium. NCBI lineage: Bacteria > Pseudomonadati > Verrucomicrobiota > Verrucomicrobiota bacterium. Next base: position 13,338 of record JACQFP010000016.1, read on the forward strand.
TCGCATTGCGATGCTCGCCGGTGCGGCCCAGTTTGGCAGTTCGCTTAAGGTGTCGCATAAAACGTTTCGTTACTCAGTCGGCGGCTTGACTTCATCCTTGGGCGCTTCGAGCAATTCAGGCGGGAAACTCATGCCCAAGGTCAGGCCCAGGGTCGTGAGCTTTTCCTTGATTTCGTTGAGTGATTTCTTGCCGAAGTTGCGGTACTTGAGCATCTCCGCCTCGGTCTTCATCGCCAACTGGCCGACGGTGGTGATGTTGGCGTTGTTCAGGCAGTTGGCGGCGCGCACGCTGAGTTCGATTTCGTTGACGCTCATGTTGAGCAGCTTCTTCATGCGCACGTTTTCCTCGTCCTGCTTGTCCACGACTTCTTCAAACTCAACCGCGTTCTTGTCGTACCCGACAAATACGTCGAGGTGATGCTGCAAAATGGCGGAGGCCTGCGTCAGCGCATCGTCGGGCGTGATGCGTCCGTCCGTCCAGATTTCCAGGAGCAACCGGTCGTAATCTGTCCGCTGGCCGACGCGGGCGTTTTCCACCTCGTATCGTATCCGAGTGACGGGTGAAAAGAGGGAGTCGATGGCAATGACGCCGATGGCCTGGTTGGGTTTCTTGTTCTCATCACCGGGACAAAAACCGCGACCGACCTTGACCTCGAGTTCCATCTCAAACTTTTTCTTCTTGTCCAGCGTGCAAATGATCTGGTCGGGATTGACCAGCTCGACATTCTGGTTCAACTGGATGTCCGCCGCGGTCACTGCGCCTTCCTTGTTGGCGGAAAGCAGGAGCGTTTGCGGCTCGCGGGAATGCGCCTTGAACAGAATTTTTTTGAGGTTTAACACGATATCGGTGACATCCTCCACCACACCGTCAATGGTGGCGAACTCGTGCATGGCGCCGTCCACTTTGATGGAAGTGATGGCCGCGCCTTCGAGCGAGCTCAAAAGCACGCGGCGGAGCGAGTTGCCGATGGTGTAGCCGTAACCGGTTTCAAACGGTTCGGCGACAAACTTGGCATAGGTTTCAGTGGCGGTTGAATCTTCCCGGGTCAACCGTTTGGGCATTTCGAAACGACCTAGACGTACTGGCATAGTTTTCCTTTCAACAATTTTAAACTGATTCTTCCGGCTCGTTATTCCCGCGTGCCGGAACAACCCATATAATTGTTTGGGGTGAAGAAGCGATGGGACAATGAAGCATTGCGCCGGCAACAGTCCAAGATTCCAACATTCCAACACTCCGTTTTCATTTGATTAGCGGGAATAAAATTCGACGACGGCCTGCTCGTTGGCAATCGGTTGGATCTCGTCACGGGACGGGATGCGCATCACGACGCCTTTGAACGCGTCTTTGTTCAACGAGAGCCAATCCGGCACCGCGCGGCTGGTGGCGACTTCCAAACTCTTGGTCGCCAGTTGCCGGGAGACGGTGGAGTCCTTGACTTCGACCACATCATTCACCTTCAGCGCGTAAGACGAAATGCTCACCTTGCGGCCATTCACCTTGACGTGACCGTGACCGACCATCTGTCGCGCTGCGGCACGGGTATTACCAAATCCGAAGTGAAAAACGACGTTATCCAATCGCGTCTCCAAAATCTGCAGCATCGTCTCGCCAGTGACGCCGCGTCGCTTCAGCGCGCGTTCGTACACGCCGCGGAACTGGCGTTCCATCAAACCGTAGTAGTAACGCAGCTTCTGCTTCTCAATCAGACCCAAACCGTAATCCGTGTGCTTGCGGCGCGCGGATTTGGGACCATGCACGCCCGGGCCGTAATTTTTACGTTCCAGATATTTTGACGGGCCGAAGATCGGCGTGCCGAAACGACGGCTGATGCGAACACGAGGACCTGTATAACGAGCCATACTTAAAGTTGAGAGTTGAGTGTTGAGTGTTACACGCGGCGTTTCTTGCGGGGACGACACCCATTATGCGGCACCGGTGTGACGTCCTTGATGGTGGTGATTTCCAGACCAATCGCCTGCAAGGCGCGGATGGCGGATTCGCGACCTGAACCCGGGCCTTTGACACGGACTTCAATCTCCCTCATGCCGTGCGACATGGCCTGCCGGGCGGCGTCCTGCGCCACCTGTTGCGCGGCGTAGGCGGTGCTCTTGCGCGAACCCTTGAAGGAAACCCGGCCGGCACTCGACCAACCCAACAGATTCCCGTGGAGGTCGGTGATGGTTACCAAGGTGTTATTGAAAGTGGCAAGGATATGCGCGATCCCTGAAGTAATATTTTTAGCGCCCTTTGCCTTGATGACTTTTTTGCCAGCAAGGTCGTCGGCGAGCAACTCAGCCGCGGTCGGGGCAACACCTGCCGCAGCCGGGGCAACGCCTGCTACTGGTTCCGCCGGCTTGTTCGCTTCCGCGCCTGCGACGGGCGGTGCGCCTTTCTTTTGCGCCTTGGGGGCGGCTCCATCGGCACCGGATTTTTCGACGGGTTTTTCTTCAGCGGCCGCCGGAGCGGGCTTGCCCTCTTTTTTTGACGGCGACTTCTTTTTTGGTTCTTCAGCCATAATAATAATTAGTGGATGCCTGTCTTAGCCTCAGGGTTGCGCTGGACGCCGACGGTCTTGCGCGGGCCTTTGCGGGTGCGGGCATTGGTGGAGGTGCGCTGGCCGCGCACGGGCAAGCCGCGCAAGTGCCGGATGCCGCGGTAGCTCTTGATGCCTTGCAGCCGCTTTAGGTTCATGCCGATTTCCCGGCGCAAATCGCCTTCGATGACGTACTTGCCGTCCTGGATGGCATGCACAATCTGGGATAACTGTTGTTCGTCCAGGTTCTTGGCGCGGATGCTGGGGTCAATTTTCGCTTTCTCCAGAATGACCTTCGCGTTGCTGGGACCGATGCCGTAAACGTAACGGAGCGCGATGTCGATGCGCTTTTCTCCGGGAATCTCTACTCCAATGATGCGTGCCATAAACTCTTATCCCTGTCGTTGTTTGTGGCGTCGATTCGTGCAAATGACACGAATGACGCCCTTGCGTTTGATGACTTTGCAATGCTCACAAAGTTTTTTGACCGACGCGCGAACTTTCATACTTAAATTTGTTTCTGTTCCAAAGTAATACAGCCTTTCGACAAATCGTAAGGCGACATTTCCAACGTCACTTTGTCTCCGGGCACAAACCGCGCAAAGTTCAGTCGCATTTTACCCGACACATGCGCCAGCACCCGATGTCCATTGGACAATTCCACCCGATACATCGTGTTCGGGAGGACTTCGACTACCGCACCTTCAAGGCGGATGGCATCTTCTCGGGCCATGTCAAAATCTCCGGTTCTGATTCCGTCACCAAAACCGTATGCTCAAAATGGGCGGATAGTGAACCATCTTGCGTCACCACTGTCCAGCCATCATTTAGGACTTTTACCGCTGCCGTCCCCGCGTTGACCATCGGCTCAATGGCCAGCGTCATGCCCGGTTGCAACTTCTGATTGGCCTTGCTGTCCACATAGTTCGGCACTTGCGGGTCCTCATGCATCGAACGCCCCACCCCGTGACCGACGAATTCCCGGACGACATTGTATCCGTTGCCTTCGACAAACCTCTGGATGGCGCGGGAAATATCACTAACCCGCTTGCCCGGAACGGCCTGGGCGATTCCTTCGTACAACGCCCGTTCCGTCACGTCCATCAACCGCTGTGCCGCAACGCCGCAGCCACCCACCGCCACCGTCCGCGCCGTGTCGCCGATGAACCCGTTGTAAACCACGCCCACATCCAGACTGATGATGTCCCCGAACGTCACCCGCCGTTCATTAGCCAGGCCGTGCACCACCTGCTCGTTCACGGAAATACACATGTTGCACGGAAACTTTCGATAACCCAAAAACGCGCTCTTCGCGCCGTGGCTTCGAATCCGTTCAGCAGCGAACAGGTCGATCTGTCGCGTCGTCACTCCCGGTCGGATGAACGCCGAAACTTCCTCGAGCACCGTGCTGGCGACGGCGCAAGCCGGTCGCATCGCCGCAAGGTCCCGTTCGCTTTTTAGAATGATCATGGTCGCTGGCCTAAAACCGACCCTTGAGACGACCCTTCTTCAAGAACCCATCGTAATGCCGCATCAAGAGGTGCGATTCCATCTGCCGCATCGTATCCAACAACACACCCACCGTGATCAACATGCTGGTGCCGCCAAAGAATTGCGCCACGGGGTAGGGCACCGTCATCTCGCGATACAACAGAATCGGGATCACCGCAATGACCGTCAAAAAGATCGCGCCCGCCAGCGTGATCCGGTGCATTGAATTGTGCAGGAAATTGCTCGTGCCCTGCCCCGGTCGCACGCCCGGAATGTAGCCGCCGTTTTTCTTCAGGTCGTCGGCGATCTGCAATTCGTTGAACTGCGTCGCCACCCAGAAATAGGAGAAGAACAGAATCATCAGAGCGTACAATGAAATATACACAAAAGCTCCCTCTTGCAGGTAACGGGAAATGTCCACCAGGAATTTCAAATTCAGACTTTGTCCCAAGAATTGAAATATTTTCTGCGGAAACATCAGGATGGCTTGTGCGAAAATAACCGGCATGACGCCGGCATAATTCACCCGCAACGGCAGAAACGAACTGCCGCCGGAGTAAACCTTGCGCCCTACCGCGCGTTGCGCGTACTGCACGGGAATTTTCCGCTGCGCTTGTGTCACGGCGATGACGCCAGCAATCACTCCAGCCAGAAGCAGTACCAACGCGATGGCGTGACCGAGGTTGAATTTCGATTCCATTCCGCCGCCGGGAAAAAACATGTCCTTCACGCCCACTACCGCCTGCGGCAGACGCGCCAGAATACCGATTGTAATCACCAGCGAAACTCCATTGCCGATGCCGCGGTCGGTGATTTGTTCCCCCAACCACATCAACAGCAATGTACCAGTAGTCAGTATCAATACCGTCTGAATGCGATACCAAAGCATGCTGTCGTACATCACGAGTTTGCCAACGAAGCCGGGAAAAACACTGGCCGGGTTTTCCCAACCAATCGCCATCACCAACCCCTGCCCAAGACACAGAATCACCGTCAAATAGCGTCCGTACTGGATCATTTTGGCGCGGCCTCCCTCTTCGCGCGCCAGTTTGCTCAACGTGGGAACGACAGCCGTGAGCAATTGAATGATGATCGTGGCGCTGATGTAGGGCATGATCCCCAAAGCACCGACGGCGCAATGTTCCAACGCACCTCCGGTGAACATGCTGTACATCCCCAGCAGCGAGTTGCCGGACTTGGCCGCAGTTTTGAAATATTCCGTCAGTGCCGCTCCATCCAATCCGGGAATCCGAATCAACGCCGACAACCGGCAAATTCCCAAAACCGCCAGCGTAAAAATAATCCGCGATTTGAGTTCCGGAATCTTGAAACAATTCCGAAAGGTGTTGGCGATGGCGGATAACATGCGCGGTGCAGGAGGAGTGGATCGCTAGGCCGGAGTCGGTTCGTCCTTCTTGCGGCCGGCGATTTCGCACGTTCCGCCCAGCCCCTCGATCTTCGTGCGAGCCGAGGCGCTGAAGGCGTGGGCATTGACGGTCAGTTTTTTTGAGAGTTCGCCCTGGCCAAGAATTTTTACACCCGCGCCGCGGCCATTTGCCAGACCCACGCTGCGAAAGGCCGTTTCATCCACCCGCGCGCCGTCGTCAAACTTGTTCAAGTCGCCCACGTTCACCGGGATGTAGCTCACCGTATGGCGGGCATTGTTGAAGCCGCGCTTGGGAATGCGCCGTATCAACGGCATCTGACCGCCTTCAAAACCGATGCGGATCGAGCTGCCAGATCGCGCAGTCTGACCCTTGCCACCGCGACCGCTGGTTTTTCCGTGACCACTGGATTCACCCTGGCCAAGCCGCTTGCGACGGTGCTTGGCGCCGGGACGGGGTTTAAGATCGTGTAAGCGCATAAATTCAGGCGGTGGTCGCCGCGGTCTCCTCAGTCTTCTCAATTTTCTCCGGTCGCTTCAGGGACAGGCCGCGACCACGATAAATTTCCTCCCGCAGACGAAGTCGTTGCAGACCGGTGAGCGTCGCTTTGACGACATTGGCCGGATTGCTTGAGCCGAGGGATTTGCTCAATACATCCTTGATGCCGACGGATTCCAGCAAGGCCCGGACCGTCTTGCCAGCAATAACTCCGGTGCCGGGAGAAGCGGGACGCAATAAAATATGCGCGCCACAATAGTGGGATTGGATTTCGTGCGGGATGGTATTGTCTCTGATGGCGATCTTCACCATATTCGAACGAGCGAACTCGCCACCCTTGCGGATGGCATCCGCCACCTCGCTCGATTTGCCCAAACCGATGCCGACGCTGCCCTGCTTGTCCCCCACCACCACCAGAGCACTGAAGCTGAAACGGCGGCCGCCTTTGACGACTTTGGAATTGCGGTTGATAAAAACCACCTTTTCGGAAACCTCAGCCGCCGGTTTTCCGTCGATTAAAAGTTCGGCAACCTCCGGCGGCCCTTTGCCGCGACGCGGACCCCGGCCACCGCCACCGCGTCCGCCGCTGCCGCGCCCGCCGCTAATGCTGTCTTTGTTTATTTCAGCCACAGATGTATCTCCTGGTTAAATTAGAATTGCAATCCGGCTTCCCGCGCCGCATCGGCCAGGGCTTTGACCTTGCCATGAAAACGCGCGCCACTGCGGTCGAACACGATTTGTCTGATGCCCTTGCTCTGGGCCGCTTCCGCCGCCAGCGCGCCGATGCGCTTGGCGCTGGTTACATTCGCGCGGAGTTTGTCCCGGTCGGGTATCGACTTGCTCACTGTCGACGCCGAGGCCAGCGTCACACCCGCCGTGTCATCCACAAACTGGACGCAAATATTCTTGTTGGTAAAGCGGACGCTCATCCGGGGGCGTTCCTTCGTGCCAACGATTTTCTTGCGAATGCGCCAATGACGCAATTTCGCCAATCTTTGTTTTGTTTCCGTTCTCATTTCAATGGGTCACGGGTTTGGCCATGACTTTTCACTTTGCAAATCTTGTTATTGAACCGTTTTGCCTTCCTTGCGCACGACCTTCTCACCTACGTAGCGCACGCCTTTGCCCTTGTACGGTTCAGGCGGATAGAAGCTGCGAATTTCCGACGCCACTTGTCCCACCACCTGTTTGTCCGGACCTTCGATCGTCAACTTTGTGTTTTCCACCACTGTCACCTTGATCTGGTCAGGTATTTGATAAAGGATGGGATGCGAGAAGCCGAGGCTCAGGTTGACGTTCTTCCCTTGCACCGCAGCTTTGAAACCGACGCCCTGAATCTCCAATTGCTTGGAAAACCCTTCACTCACACCTTTTATCATGTTGTTGAGAATCGAACGGCTCAACCCGTGGAGCGCCTTGTCCTGCGCAGCCTCGCCTTGGCGACTCACAACCACATTGGCACCTTCAACTTTGGCCGACGCGCGGCTCGGCAATTCAAAATCGAGTTTTCCCTTAGGCCCTTCGACATGCACACGCTGGCCTTTGACATCCACTTTCACCTTGGGCGGAATGACAATCGGCTGTTTTCCAATTCTTGACATAAAAACTAAGGACAAAAAGTTACCAAACGTAGCAGAGCAACTCGCCGCCGAGATTTTGTTTGCGGGCCTCGATGCCGGTCATGACGCCCTGCGATGTCGAAACAATCGCCATGCCCATGCCCCCCAACACGCGGGGAATTTCGGTGGCGCCGACGTACCGGCGCAAACCTGGCGTGCTCACGCGGCGTAATCCCTCGATCACGCCCTTGCGGCCCTGATATTTGAGCTTCAATTTGATCTTCTTAAAGGGTTTCCCCTCAACCGCCACTTCGGCGATGTAACCTTCCCGCTTCAGGATGTTCGCAATGCTTGCCTTCATCTTGGAATGCGGCAGTTCAACGACGGGCAGCAACGCGCTGTTGGCGTTGCGGATGCGGGTCAACATGTCGGAAATCGTGTCTGTCATAAAATCACCAACTGGCTTTCGTCACGCCGGGAATCAAACCATTCATCGCCGCTTCGCGGAACGTCATGCGCGAACAGTTGAACTTGCGCAGATACCCGTGTCGCCGTCCGCTCATCTCGCAGCGATTCACGACGCGCGAAGGACTGGCGTTGCGCGGCAGTTTGCTCAACCCGGCGTAATCCCGCCTGGCCTTCAACTCCGCCCGCATTGCGGCGTACTTTTTAACGGTTTCGCGCTTCTTCTTGTTGCGCTCTATCCATGCTTGCTTGGCCATAAATCATCTTCCTTCGGCAAACGGCATGCCCATCATTTTCAACAGGTCCAAGGCTTCCGCATCGGTGCGAGCGCTGGTCACAATCGTGATGTCCATGCCCTGTTGCCGTTTAATCTTGTCCAGTTCAATCTCCGGAAAAATCGTCTGATCCGAGACGCCCAACGAATAATTCCCGCGTCCGTCAAATGAACGGGTTGAGATGCCGCGAAAGTCGCGGATGCCCGGCAACGCCACGGCGATCAGCCGGTCAAAAAACTCATACATGACTTCGCGTCGCAACGTCACCCGGCAACCGATGGCCTGGCCCTCGCGCAATTTGAAGTTCGCGATGCTTTTGCGCGACTTGCTGATGACCGGTTTGCGCCCGGTGATCACACTCAGGTCTTTCGCGGCGTCCTCGACGGCGCCCTTTTCCGACGAAGCGCTCACGCCCATGTTGACGACGATCTTCTGAATGCGCGGCACCTGGTTAACATTCTTGTACCGCTGCTTCTCGATCAAAGCCGGCCGCACTTCGTTCATGTACTTTTCGTAAAGTCTTGGTTTCATTTCGCTGTTTCCCGGATTTTGCCGGAGCGTTTTTCCTATTTCTTAATCGTAATCTTAATCTGAATCTTAATCAGGCCTCTGCCGTCACCGCGGTGCCGTGTCGGGCCGCGCGCGCATCAAAGTTTTCCGCCTTCATCACATTGGATATGTGAACCGAGCCTTCACGCTCAATGATGGCACCCTGCGGATGTTGCTGGCTCTTGCGCATGTGCTTCTTGATCATTTGCACGCCTTCCACAATCACGCGTTGCTTCTTGGCCAGGATGGTGATGATCTTGCCGCGCTTGCCTTTTTCAGTGCCGGCAATCACCACCACTTCATCGCCTTTTTTTACATGAAATCTTGTCATAACTTCAAATCACTTCCGGCGCCAGCGAAACAATTTTCATGAACTTTTTGTCCCGCAACTCGCGGGCGACCGGGCCGAAAATGCGCGTTCCCCGGGGATTGTTTTCCTGGTCAATGATGACAATGGCGTTGCTGTCGAACCGGAGATACGAACCATCGCTGCGGCGGATCGGCTGGCGCGTGCGCACCACCACCGCATCCACGACTTCGCCTTTTTTGACGGTGCCATCCGGTGACGCTTCCTTGATGTGGGCCTTGATGACGTCGCCGATGCCGGCATAGGCCTGATTGCGGCCGATCACGCCGATTGCCGCGGCGCGTTTTGCGCCCGTATTGTCAGCCACATCTAAAATGGAACGGATTTGTAACATAAATTTCCCGAATCGCTCAGCCTACCACCGGAGCGGCATCAGTATTGCGCCCGATGACTTCCACCAGACGCCAGCGTTTGGTTTTGGACATCGGACGGGTTTCCTGAATCCGCACGTGGTCGCCCACGCCGGCTTCGTTCTTCTCATCGTGCGCGTAAAATTTGCTGTAGCCGGTGACGACCTTCTTGAAGCGCGGATGTTGAAAGCGGCGCTCCACCTCCACCACGATGGTCTTGGCCATCTTGTTGGAGATGACCTTGCCCTCGCGCTCCTTGCGGTGGCCGCGCTTTACTGGCTCTGTATTTGCAGTTTCTACCATAGACAATTTTCTCACGCCGCCTGCTTCCGCATTTGGGTCATACGCGTTTCGATCCGCGCAATGTCCTTGCGCAAAAGCCGCAGGCGGTTCGGCTTTTCCAACTGGCCGCCGGTTTGTTGCAACCGCAGGTTGAACATCTCCTGCCGCAAATCACGGCTCTTGGCCGTCAATTCGACCGGCGTCAAATCTTTCAGTTCCGACATCTTCATGCTTCACTCCAGACTAACCGATTTTGTGGCGCGAAATAAACTTGGTCTTGATCGGCAGCTTGGTCGCCGCCAGCCGCAAGGATTCGCGCGCCACCGCTTCCGTCACGCCATCCACTTCAAACAGCACATTGGCCGGGCGAATCACCGCCACCCACGATTCCAGCGGCCCTTTGCCTTTGCCCATCCGCGTTTCGAGTGGCTTCTTAGTGTACGATTTGTCCGGGAAAATCCGGATCCACATTTTGCCGCGTCGCTTCATGTTGCGGTTGATCGCCACGCGCGCCGCCTCAATCTGCTTCGTGTCGAGCCAGCAGCGCTCCAGCGACTGCAAGCCGTACTCGCCGAACGCCACGGTCTGGCCGCGTGAGGCCATCCCCGTGCGACTGCCGCGGTGCATTTTGCGATACTTAACTCTGGCGGGCATCAATGGCATAAAGAATCCTTCGCAATAAAATCAACTGCCGGTTTCACCGGTCATTGAGGTGGCAGGCTTTTCCTCCTTGTGTTCACCTTTGCAGATCCAGCATTTGATTCCCAGTTTGCCGTAAACGGTGTTGGCTTCGGCAAAACCGTAGTCAATGTTCGCGCGCAAGGTATGCAGCGGCACGCGGCCTTGATGATACTGCTCCACCCGGGCGATTTCCGCGCCGCCCAATCGGCCGGCACAACGCAGCTTGACCCCTTCCGCGCCAAAATCCATCGTGGTTTGCAAGGCTTTCTTCATGGCGCGACGAAAAGAAACGCGCCTCTCCAACTGCAGCGCGACATTTTCCGCGACGAGTTGCGCGTCAAGTTCCGGCTGCTTGATTTCCTGGATGTCCACATAAACTTCCTTGCCGGTCATGCGGCTCAATTCTTCCTTGAGCTTGTCAATCTCAGCGCCTTTGCGGCCGATCACCACGCCGGGGCGGGCGGTGAAAATGGTGATGCGGCAACGATTGGCGGCGCGTTCGATCTGAATGCGCGGGACGGACGCCGATTCAAGCTTCTTCTTGAGAACGTCGCGAATCTGGCGATCTTCCGAGAGCAGCTTGCCGAATTCTTTTTTCTCGGCGAACCACTTGGAACGCCAGTCCCGCGTAACGGGCAGGCGAAAGCCGACTGGATTTGTTTTTTGACCCATAGTTCAGTTATTCGTCTGACAAAATGATTTTGATGTGACAACTCCGTTTCAAGATCGGACCCGCCGATCCGCGCGCCTTGGGAATCATGCGTTTGATCGTCGTCGCTGTGCCTGCCACGGCTTCCTTGATCCAAAGGCTGTCCGTATCCATATCCCGGTATTCTTCTTTGTGTTCCTTGAGGTCGTCCGCGTTGGCGATTGCCGACTTCAAGGTCTTGGCGACAAAGCGGGCGGACTTGCGCGGCACAGCAGCGAGGATCGACTGTGCCTGACGGGCCGGCAGCCCTTGAATCTGGCGCACGACTTCGCGCATCTTCTGCGCCGACATGCGCACGTTCTTGGTGATGGCCTGAACTTCCATAAAATTATTTTGCTTCGGCCTTGGCCGTGTGAGCGCCGTGTTTCTTGAATATGCGGGTCAACGAAAACTCACCGAGTCGATGGCCCACCATGTTTTCCGTGACGAACACCGGATTAAAAATCTTGCCATTGTGCACGTTGAACGTGTGCCCCACGAACTCCGGCGTGATCATCGACCGCCGCGACCACGTCTTGATCGGCTTCTTGGCGCCAGCCGCATTGAGCTTCTGGATTTTCTCCATCAGATGGCCATCGACAAACGGCCCTTTTTTAATTGAACGTCCCATAGTCTGAAAATTTATTTCTGTTTCATTGGCCGCCCATCGCGCCGCACCAGAATGAATCGATTGGTCCACTTGCTCCGGGTGCGGGTCTTGTAACCCTTCGTGATCACGCCCCACGGCGTCACGGGATGTCCGCCGCCGGAAGTCTTGCCGGCGCCGCCGCCCATCGGATGGTCCACCGGATTCTTCGCGACCGCGCGACTCAATGGCCGGATGCCCCGATGCCGGCTGCGGCCCGCCTTGCCCAACACCACATTTTCATGCTGAGTGTTGCCCACCTGACCGATGGTGGCGTAACAATCCTCATGCACCCGGCGGATTTCGCCCGACGGCAGGCGCACGAGCGCATAGCCTTCGTCGCGCGACATCACCGAAGCCGCCGCGCCCGCGGTCCGGACCATTTGCGCGCCCCGGCCCGGGATCATCTCCAGATTGTGGATCGGAATGCCGATCGGGATTGATTTTAACGGGAGCGCGTTGCCAATTTCTGGCGGCGCACCCGGTCCGCTCATTACTTTAACCCCAACTTGAATGCCACTCGGCGCGATGATGTATCGCTTCTCACCATCCTTGTATTCCAGCAACGCCAGACGCGCCGTGCGGATGGGGTCATACTCAATCGCGGCCACGGTCGCTTCGACGCCGCGCTTGTTGCGCTTGAAATCCACGAGCCGATATTTTTGCTTGTGGCCGCCGCCGATGCCGCGACTGGTCACGCGCCCATAACTGTTCCGGCCGCCGGTCTTCTTGCGAATCTGAACCAGGCTTTTTTCCGGCCGCGATTTGGTAATGTCGTCGTTCGACGCGATGGTGATGTATCGCGTTGAGGGCGTCAGTGGTCTGAAAATTCTTACTGGCATAACATCAAATTGTTCAGGTCAGGCTGATTTTGTCGCCGGCCTTCAAGGTCACAATCGCCTTTTTCCAGTCCGGCGCCCGGCCCGCCTGCGACGTTCGCTGGCGGCGAAATTTGCCGCGCACATTCAGCGTGTTCACCCGAAGCACCTTGACCTTGAACAGTTCCTGCACGGCCTGGCGGATTTGGATCTTGTTCGCCCGCCGGTCAGCCACCACGGTGTATTGATTCAGCTTTTCGCCCTGGAGCGTTCCCTTTTCGGTCAGGCGAACGGTCTTGATGATTTCAAATGAGTTCATGGCGAAATTATTCCTTGTTCAAGCGGGCCTCGATTTTTTCAAACGCGCCCCGGGTGAACAACAACTTGTCGTTACGCAACACCTGATAAGTATTCAGCGCATCGCTGGTCGTCAGTTCGACGGTGGGGATGTTGCGGGAAGCCAGCGTCAAATTCTTATCCACGGCCGGCGAAATCACCAGCGCCGTGCCGCTGATTTGGAGCGCCGACAATAGGCCAATGAATTCCTTGGTTTTGGGCGACGAAAGATTCAACTCATCCACCACCAAAACATCGCCCGCGTTCAACCGTTCGGTGAGCGCCTTGCGCAAAGCCAGTTGCCTGGTGGAGCGCGAAACTTTCTTGCTGAAGTCGCGCGGTTTCGGACCGAATACCACGCCGCCACCGCGCCAGAGTGGAGAACGGAACGAGCCGGCCCGCGCGCGACCCGTGCCCTTCTGCCGCCACGGCTTCTTGTTGGTGCCCGCCACTTCGCCGACGTTTTTGGTGCAGGCCGTGCCGCTGCGTTGGGCGGCCTGATAGGCCACCACCACGTCATGGACCGCCTGCGTGCCCTTGCCATTTTCGATGAGCGGAAACTTCACTTCCAACTCACCCTGGCTGTTCCCTTTAGTGTCTTTGACTGTCAATTTCATGGGAGTCCGTTATTTGTTGCCGGCCGCGGCCGCCGCTTTGGGATTTTTCTTGGACTCGCGAATCACCACGTAGTCGCCCTTTGCGCCCGGGATCGCACCTTTGATCAGCAAGACGTTGTCGGCTTCCCGCACTTGAATCACCTGCAAATTCTGGGTCGTGCGGCGCACCCGCCCCATGTGGCCGGGCATCCGCATCCCACGCATGACCGTGCCTGGAAACAAACGCTGGCCGATGGCACCGCCACGACGACGCCAACCCTTCGCCCCGTGCGACGCGTCACCACCACGGAAATTGTGTCGCTTCATCACACCTTCAAAACCGCGCCCCTTCGTGACGCCGATGGCATCGACAAAATCGCCGGCCGCAAAAACGGTTGGCCCAAGGATATCGCCAGGTTTCACGGCGAGAGTGAAGTCGCGGAATTCCTGGATGCGCTTCACCGGCGCGGCATTGTGCTTTTTGATGTGACCGAGCAATCCCTTGGTGAGCCGTTGTTCCTTTTGATCGCCAAAACCAAGTTGCACCGCATTGTAACCGTCGGTCTCCTGCGTTTTGCACTGGATGACGCGATTCGGACCGACGAGCACAATGGTGACCGGGATCAAGACGCCTTTGTCGTCATAGACGCGCGTCTGACCGAGTTTTTTTCCAAGTAACCCAAGCATAAAATCAGATCTTGATGGTGATGTCCACACCGGCCGGCAGATTCAACTTCTTCAATTCGTCCACCGTTTTGGCCGTCGGCTCGATGATGTCGAGCAGACGTTTGTGCGTGCGCTGTTCAAAAGTCTCCTGCGATTTCTTGTCCGAGTGAGGCGAACGGAGCACGGTGAAGCGTTCGATGCGCGTCGGCAAAGGGATCGGGCCGGCCACCCGTGCGCCCGTCCGCTTGACCGTGTCCACGATGTCGCGCGTGGACTGGTCGATGACCCGATGGTCGTAAGCTTTCAGTCGAATGCGAATGCGTTGTCCAGCCATATAAAAAGAGCAAGTAAAAGGTTAACTTCAGGTGCGTGCCGGTTTCTTCACGATCGAGTCCAAAATCGTGGCCATGATGCTGTTGGGCACCTGCTCGAACGCGAGCGGCTCCATCGAGTACGAGGCGCGCCCTTTGGACAGTGAACGAATCGCCGTGGCGTACCCGAACAGTTCGGCCAGCGGCACTTCGGCATAAAGATACGTGGCGTTGTTTTTTGCTTCGATGGCGACAATTTTACCCCGGCGGCGGTTGATGTCCCCGAGCAAATCGCCCTGATACTCGTCCGGCGTCGTGACTTCAACCTTCATGATGGGTTCGAGCAAAATCGCGTGGGCCTTTTTCACCGCGTCTTTGAGCGCAAAAATTCCCGCCATTTTGAACGCCAGTTCACTGGAGTCCACTTCGTGGAACGTCCCATCGACCACGGCCACCTTCAGGTCCACCATGGGATAATTCGCCAGCACGCCTCCCGCGATGGCTTCTTCGATGCCGTCGATGACCGCCGGAATAAATTCCTTGGGAATGGCACCGCCGACAATTTCGTTTTCGATTTCAACCCCTTTGCCTCGCGGCAGCGGTTCAATGTTCACCAGTGCGTGGCCGTATTGACCACGTCCGCCGGATTGACGGATGAATTTGCCTTCACCTTCAGCCGCCTTGGTGATGGTTTCACGATAGGCAATCTGCGGCGCGCCGGCGTTGGCTTCTACTTTGAATTCGCGGAACAACCGGTCGCGGAGGATCTCCAGATGCAACTCGCCCATGCCGGCGATGATGAGCTGGCCGGTTTCCTCGTTGGTGAAGCAACGGAAGGTCGGGTCTTCCTCGGCCAGTTGCTGCAAACCCTCGCCCATCCGCTCGCGATCGGCCTTGGTCTTCGGCTCGACTGCCATCGAAATGACCGGTTCAGGGAAAGTGGGAGGCTCGAGCGAGACATCAAACTCCTCATTACAAAGTGTGTCTCCCGTCGTGATGTTTTTCAAACCAACCAGCGCGGCGATGTCGCCCGCAAAAGTTGTTTCAACGTCGATGCGCTTGTCGGCTTGCAGCATCATGACGCGGCTGACGCGTTCCCGCTTGCGCGTGCGCGGATTGTAAATGAGATCGCCCTTCTTGAGTTGACCGCTGTAAACACGGAAGAAAACCAGCTTGCCAACATACGGGTCTCGCCAAAGTTTAAACGCGAGCGAACAAAACTTGGCGTTGTCATCAGTGGGCACCTCGACCAGATTTTCCGGATTCCCGGGCTCATGCCCGACCGCGGGCGGGATGTCCAGCGGCGACGGCAGATAATCGATGACCGCATCCACCAGCGGCTGCACTCCTTTTTTCTTGAAAGCTGAACCGCAGACAACCGGCACCAACTCAATCTTGCACGTCAGGCGGCGGATGGCGGCTTTGAGCACGAGCGCGTCAATCGGCTTCTCTTCGATGACCATTTCAGCTATCTCATCGTCCTTGTTGGAAACAGCATCAATCAGTTCCGCCAGCGCGGCCTGGGCGCGTTCCTTGTCTTCGGCGGGGATTTCAGCAACGGTATATTTCAAACCGACTTCGTCTTTATCATCGTAAATAATCGCCTTCTGATTCACCACGTCGATGACGCCTTTGAAATAGTCTTCTTTGCCGATCGGAATCGAAACCGGATACGCATAAGCGCCGAGCTTCTTGCGCATTTCACTAACCGCGTTTTCAAAATTCGCGCCGGTGCGGTCCATTTTGTTAACGAAGGCAATGCGGGGAACCTTGTATTTGGTGGCCTGGCGCCAGACAGTTTCAGATTGCGGCTGCACGCCGGCAACGCCGCAAAAGACTGCCACCGCGCCGTCGAGCACGCGCATCGAACGTTCTACTTCCGCGGTGAAATCCACGTGGCCGGGAGTGTCGATGATGTTGACGCGATGCGGAATGCCGAGGAACGACTTCTTGATGCCGTCGTCCTTTTGCGTCCAGTAACAGGTCGTCGCCGCCGAAGTGATGGTGATGCCACGTTCGCGCTCCTGCTCCATCCAATCCGTCACGGTATTCCCGTCATCGACATCGCCCATCTTGTGGATGAGGCCGGTGTAAAAGAGAATGCGCTCCGTCGTCGTCGTTTTGCCGGCATCGATGTGCGCCGCGATCCCGATATTGCGGGTGCGCTCCATCGTGTACCGCCGGTTCGGCGAGTTCACGGATTTCGGTTTTTCCATTACAGCTTCCATCTGATTTCGAGACTAAAAACGCCCCGAGATGCCTTCGCCTTCGGGGCGCGTTCAATATGTTTTCAACTACCAGCGAAAATGCGCAAAAGCCTTGTTGGCCTGCGCCATTTTATGCACCTCATCGCGTTTGCGGATGGCGTTCCCCTGACCCTGATACGCATCCATGATTTCCGCCGCCAGCGCTTCCTTCATCGCCACGCCTTTCCGGGCGTCAGCAAAATTCACCAGCCAACGAATGGCCAGAGTCAGTTGCCGGTCGGACGAAGCCTCCGATGGCACCTGATAAGTTGCGCCGCCCACGCGCCGCGCCTTTACCTCCAGACGCGGCTTGGCATTCTCCACCGCGCGCTGCAAAATCTCCAGCGGGTTGCCGGTCGGATTCTTGGCGCCAATCTGGTCAAACGCGCCATACACGATGCGCTGCGCGACGGTTTTCTTGCCGCACTTCATCACCGTGTTCACCAGTCGCGATACGAGCGGACTGTGAAACTTCGCGTCTTCAGTCAGCGGTCTTTTATCAGCTTGTCGGCGTCGGGACATGTGTTCGTTAAATCGTTAATTCGTTAAACCCTGAATTCGTTAATTCTTTAAATCATCGCATCATCGCATCATCGCATCATCAAACCCCTCAAGCCGCCGCCTGTTTGGCCGCCGCGCCCTTGGCTGCCTTCGGTCGCTTGACACCGTACTTGGAGCGACTGACTCTGCGCTTCTCCACCCCCGCCGCGTCCAGCGTTCCGCGAATGATGTGATAGCGCACGCCCGGCAAATCCTTCACGCGCCCGCCCCGCACCAGCACGATCGAGTGCTCCTGCAAATTATGCCCCTCATCCGGGATGTAAGCGATCACCTCGTACCCGTTGGTCAACCGCACCTTCGCCACCTTGCGCATCGCCGAATTGGGCTTCTTGGGCGTGCGCGTCATGACCTGCAGACACACCCCGCGCCGAAACGGCGAGTTCTCCAACGCCGGTGACTTGGACTTGCTGCGTATTTTATTTCGCCCTTTTCGGACGAGTTGGTTAATAGTCGGCATGACAACTGTCGCTTTTTTGACCGTCTCCGCCCCTGCTCAGGGCAAACGGAGCGCGGATGTTATCAGACGCATTTTCCGTTGCAACTAGTATTTGATTTTTTCCTTCACCCCGACATCGCCGGTCGGGGTTCACGTTAACTGGCCAGCCCTGACAACGGCTGTCCGGACTCGCCTTCCGGGCGGCTCTCCACCACCGGTTCTTCCTCGATCTCCACCAGCGGCTTGAGGCGCACATTACGATGATAATCAAACCCCGCACCCGCCGGGATGATGTGACCCATGATCACATTCTCCTTGAACCCGGTGAGATAATCCACCCGCGACAACGTCGCCGCCTCCGTCAACACCCGCGTCGTATCCTGGAAACTCGCCGCGCTCAGGAAACTCTCCGTCTCCAACGACGCCTTCGTGATCCCCAGCAACACCGGCTGCGCCTCCGCCGGTTTGCCCCCCATCTTCTCCACCCGCAAGTTCTCGGTTTCAAAAATAATCTTGTCGATCTGTTCGCCCCACAAGAACGACGTGTCCCCCGGCTCCGTGATCCGCACCTTGCGCAACATCTGCCGCACGATGATCTCGATGTGCTTGTCGTTGATCGTCACCCCCTGCAACCGATACACCTCCTGCACCTCATTGACCAGATGCTCCTGCAATTCCTGCGGCCCGCAAATATCCAGAATCTCGTGCGGGTTGATCGGCCCTTCAGTCAACTGTTGCCCCTTCTTCACGTAGTCACCCTTGAACACAATAACGTGTTTGCCAATCCGGATCAGGTGCTCCTCCTCCAACTCCGTTTGCTGATCCTTGATGAGAATGCAGCGTTTGCCCCGCACACTCGGACCAAAGTCCACCACGCCATCGATCTTGGAAATTTCCGCCGCGTCTTTCGGCGGCCGCGCCTCGAACAACTCCGCCACCCGCGGCAAGCCCCCCGTGATGTCCCGCGTCTTGGACGTCTTGCGCGGCGTCTTGGCCATCAACGTCCCCGCCACAATCTTGTCCCCTTCACCCACAACGATGTGCGCGCCGGACGGAATCGGATAGCTGGCCAGCACGTCGGCGGAGGCCGGAGGTCGGAGGTCGGTGGCCGGCGTGATGATGATCTGCGGATGCAAATCCTCCTTGTGCTCGATGATCACCATCGCCTCCTGGCCCGTGGTTTCATCCACCTCCTGCTTCATCGTCACCCCTTCGATGATGTCATGGAATTTCACGCGCCCCGCTTTTTCGGAGAGGATGGGGACGTTGTAAGGGTCCCACTGCACGAACGTATCCCCGCGCTTGACCCGGCCACCGTTGGGCGCAGAAATCACCGCGCCAATCACCAGGTTGTGCGTCTCCAACTCTCGCCCATCCTCCGCCAGAATGGAAACCGACCCATTCTTGTTCAGCACGATGTTGTTGCCGTCTTCGAGTTCGACCAGGCGCAATTCGTTGTAATGCACCACCCCGTCATACTTCGCCTTGATCTGCGGCTGCTTGAACACCTGCGACGCCGTCCCCCCAATGTGAAACGTGCGCATCGTCAACTGCGTGCCCGGTTCACCGATGGATTGCGCCGCGATGATCCCCACCGCCTCCCCCAACTTCACCGGGTTGCCCGTCGCCAAATTCCGACCATAACAACACACACACACCCCCGCCTTGCTCTCACATGTCAGCACCGAACGGATCTTCACCTTCTCCACTCCGGCAGCTTCAACCTGCCGCGCTTTCACCTCGTCGATCAACTCGTTCGCCCCCACCAACTTGTTCCTCGGATTCGCCGGCTCAACAATGTCGTCGCACGAATACCGCCCCACCAGACGCTCGTTGAGCTTCACCACTTCATCCTCCCCTTCGTAAATGGATTGAACCCAGATGCCGTTGGATGTCCCGCAATCCGCCTCGCGGATGATCACGTCCTGCGCCACGTCCACCAATTTGCGCGTCATGTAACCCGAATCAGCCGTCTTGAGCGCCGTGTCCGCCAACCCTTTGCGCGCCCCGTGCGTCGAAATGAAATACTCCAACACCGTCAACCCCTCCCGGAAATTCGACAGAATCGGCTTCTCAATAATGTCCCCACTGGGCTTGGCCATCAACCCCCGCACCACGGCCAGTTGCCGCACCTGTTGACGATTGCCGCGCGCACCCGAATGCACCATCAGCGAAACCGGATTGTATTCCCGCTTCCCGTGGTTGTGATCCAACGTGCGCAACATGACGTTGGCGATCTGGTCCGTGCAATGCGTCCAGATGTCGATAATCTTGTTGTAGCGTTCGCCGGAAGTGATGACGCCCTTGCGATGTTGCTTTTCCACTTCGGCGATCTGCTTCTGCGCCGTTTCGATTTCCTGATCCTTTTCCTTCGGAATGATCATGTCGTCGATGCCGATGGAAACGCCCGCACCGGTCGCTTCCTTGAAGCCGAGTTCCTTGAGCTGGTCCAGCATGACCACGGTTTTTTCCTGGCCGGCAATTTTATGACAATTCCAGATCAACTCGCCGAGCTGGGTCTTGCCGATCACCTTGTTGGGAAAGCCGAGTTCCGCCGGCCAGATGCCGCTGAAAATGACACGGCCCACCGTGGTCTCGATGACTTTCTTTTCGGAATCGCCGTAAACGGTTTTTTTGCCGAAGTCGGGATTGGCCAGGCGAATTCGCTCATGGGTCGTCACGGCGCCATCGTCGTGCGCAAACACCACCTCGCTCTTGCTCCCGAAAAGCGGAAGTCGGAGGTCGGAGGTCGGAGGTCGGAGGTCGGAGGCCGGAGGCCGGAGGTCGGAGGCCGGACTTCTGACTTCTGACTTCTGGCCGCTGACTCCTCTCGGTTCGACGGTCAAATAGTAACAACCCAGCGTGATGTCTTGCGTGGGCGTCATGATCGGCTTGCCGCTGGACGGGTTGAAGATGTTGTTGGGCGCCATCATCAGCAGGCGCGCTTCCAGTTGCGCCTCGACGCTCAACGGCACATGCACGGCCATTTGGTCGCCGTCGAAGTCCGCGTTGTAAGCGGTGCAAACAAGCGGATGAATGCGAATGGCTTCCCCTTCGATCAGGAGCGGCTCAAAAGCCTGAATTGACAAACGGTGCAACGTCGGCGCGCGATTGAGCAACACCGGATGGCCCTTGGTCACCTCTTCCAAAATGTCCCAGACTTCCGGAGATTGACGTTCGATCATCTTTTTCGCCGAGCGAACCGTGTGAACGTAACCGAGTTCTTTTAAGCGACGGATGATGAACGGCTCGAACAGCACCAGTGCCATCTTCTTCGGCAAACCGCATTGGTGCAGTTTGAGTTCCGGACCAATAACAATCACGGAACGGCCCGAGTAATCCACGCGTTTGCCCAATAGATTCTGGCGGAAGCGACCGCTCTTGCCTTTGAGCATGTCACTGAGCGATTTCAATGGACGGTTTCCGGCACCGGTCACGGCACGACCATGACGACCATTGTCGAACAAGGCGTCCACCGCCTCCTGCAACATGCGTTTTTCGTTGCGCACGATGACTTCCGGCGTTTTGAGTTGCAGCAAATTCTTCAATCGATTGTTGCGGTTAATGACGCGGCGATACAGATCGTTGAGGTCGGACGTCGCAAAACGGCCGCCTTCGAGCGGGACGAGCGGTCGCAGATCAGGCGGAATGACCGGCAACACGATGAGCACCATCCATTCGGGACGGCTCTTGGAGGCCAGGAGCGCTTGCAGCAGCTTGGTGCGCTTGGCAATCTTCTTACGGATTTGTTTGCTCTTGGTTTCCGTCATGGCGACTTCCAACTGCGCGATTTGTTTGGCCAAATCCACTTTGGCGAGAGCTTCGCGCACGGCTTCGGCGCCAATCTTGGCCACGAAAGCCTCCGCACCGTAGGTTTCTTTGGCTTCACGATATTCGTGCTCACTCAACAACTGGTGTTGGGTCAACGGCGTGGAGCCAGGATCGATCACCATGTAATCCTCGTAATAAATGACGCGTTCCAGATTGCGCGCCGTCATATCGAGCACCAAACCGATGCGCGAGGGCATGCATTTGAAAAACCAGATGTGCGAGACCGGCACCGACAGTTCGATGTGACCCATGCGCTCACGGCGGACGCGCGCCAGGGTGACTTCGACGCCGCAGCGATCACAGACGACGCCGCGGTGCTTGATGCGTTTGTACTTGCCGCAGGAGCATTCCCAATCCTTGACCGGACCGAAAATGCGTTCGCAGAACAAGCCGCCTTTTTCCGGCTTGAAGGTGCGGTAGTTGATGGTCTCGGGGTTCTTGACTTCCCCTTTGGACCAGGAGCGAATGGCGTCGGGCGAGGCGAGCGAGATGGCGACATGTTCCACCTGGTTCACCTTGTCCAGACCGAGCAATTCGCGGGCGCTATCTTTGGTGCTCATCATACGATTTGGCGTTTCGGCGAGACCACTCGCCATAAATGTTATTTTGATTCAATTTTCAACTGGCCGTTAAAACCGTGGGCTCCACGGGCTGGTCTTGCGCGTTGACATAGCCGACTTTCACATCCATGCCCAATGATTGCATTTCCTTGACCAGCACGTTGAAGGATTCCGGCACGCCGGCTTCAAGACTGTTGTCGCCCTTCACGATGCTTTCGTAAATGCGCGTGCGGCCCTGGACATCGTCGGACTTGACGGTGAGCAATTCCTGAAGCGTGTACGCCGCGCCGTAGGCTTCCATCGCCCACACTTCCATTTCGCCGAAGCGCTGACCGCCGTATTGCGCCTTACCGCCCAGCGGCTGCTGCGTGACCAGCGAATACGGCCCCACCGCCCGGGCATGAATCTTGTCCGCGACCAGGTGGCCCAACTTCATCATATAGATGTAACCGACCACAATTTCCTGGTCGAACGGTTCGCCCGTGCGACCATCATGCAAGATGGTTTTGCCGTGCTCGGGCAGATTGGCCTGCTTCAGATAACCACGAATGTCTTTCTCTTTGATGCCGTCGAAGACCGGGGTCGCAAATTTCAGGCCGAGTAGTTGGGCCGCCCAGCCCAAGTGCGTCTCCAACACCTGGCCGACATTCATGCGACTCGGCACACCCAGCGGATTCAAAACAATTTCGACGGGAGTTCCGTCCGCCAGGAACGGCATGTCCTCCTCCGCCACGATCTTGGCCACAACACCTTTGTTGCCGTGGCGGCCGGCCATCTTGTCGCCGACCGAGAGCTTGCGCTTGGAGGCGACATAAACTTTGACGGACTTGATGATGCCCGTATCGACATCGTCGCCCGACTCCGCGCGTTCCAGGTCCTGGTCGTGTTGAAGCTGCAGGTCGTCAAACTTCTTTTTGAAGCTGCCGATGATCTCATTGATCTTGTTGCGGATGGGCGAGGGATCAATCTCGATGCGATCGTAAACGGTCGCCAGTTTTCGCAGGAGCGTCTTGGTGATCTTGCGGTTGGCGGGAATGATGATCTCGCCGGTCTCGGAATTAACCACATCCAGGGGGATTTTTTCGCCGAGGAGGATGTTGCTCAGACTTTCGGTTAGTTGCTCGCGCAACTCGTCCATCTTTTTACGATGTTCCTCCTCGACCTGCCGGGAATGCTTTTTCTCTTCACTGGCCTGAGTTTTGATTTCGCGATCGGCTTCCTTCTTCGCTGAGACTTTTACATCCATCACGATGCCATAGGTGCCGGAAGGAATTTTCAACGAGGTATCTTTCACATCGGCGGCTTTTTCGCCGAAGATGGCCCGCAACAGACGTTCCTCGGGCGCAAGCTCGGTCTCGCTCTTGGGCGTGATCTTGCCCACCAATATGTCCCCGGGCTTCACTTCCGCCCCAATCCGGATCACGCCGTCGGCACTCAGATTCTTCAACGCTTCTTCCCCAAGATTCGGTATGTCCCGCGTGATCTCTTCCGGGCCAAGCTTCGTGTCCCGCGCCACCACCTCGAATTCGTCAATGTGAATGGAGGTGAAAATGTCTTCCTTGACGATTTTCTCGCTGATGAGGATGGCGTCTTCAAAGTTGTAACCGTTCCAGGGCATGAAGGCGCACAGCACGTTGCGGCCCAGCGCCAGTTCGCCCCCCTGCGTGCACGGGCCGTCGGCAATCACCTGGCCTTGCTTCACCGCGTCGCCCTTGCGCACCACGATCTTCTGGTTGATGCACGTGGCCGCGTTCGACCGCATGAATTTGCGGATGGGATAGACGTAAATGCCGCTGGCCGGGTCGTGTTTGAGCTTCCTTTTGCCTTCCGGCAGTTGGCCGTCCGACGTGATGACGACCTGATTGCCGGTGACGGAGGCGACTTTGCCGGATTCCTCCGCCACCAGCACCGCGCACGAGTCCCGCGCAACGCGGTCTTCCAATCCGGTGGCCACCAGCGGCGCCTCGGTCACCAGCAGCGGCACGGCCTGCCGTTGCATGTTCGAGCCCATCAACGCCCGGTTCGCATCGTCGTGCTCCAAAAACGGGATCAAACTCGCCGCCACCGACACCAGTTGCTTGGGCGATACGTCCATGTAATCCACCCGCGCGGGTTCGACGTCGATGAAATCGCTCTTGCCCCGACAGGGAACGCGGTCGGTCTGGAAACGGCCCTTGTCGTCAATCGGCGCGTTGGCCTGCGCCACCACAAACGTTTCCTCCCGGTCGGCGGTCAGGTAATCAATGTGGTTGGTCACGCGCCCATGCTCCGCC
The DNA here is from genome assembly GCA_016200005.1 of Verrucomicrobiota bacterium. Lineage (NCBI taxonomy): Bacteria > Pseudomonadati > Verrucomicrobiota > Verrucomicrobiota bacterium. The sequence goes on from JACQFP010000016.1 coordinate 37,745, forward strand.
TTGCGATAGGGCGTTTCCAGAAAACCAAAATCATTGACCTGCGCAAACGTGGCGAGCGACGCAATCAACCCGATGTTCGGCCCTTCGGGCGTTTCCACCGGGCAGATGCGACCGTAGTGCGAGGGGTGCACGTCGCGGACCTCGAAGCCGGCGCGGTCGCGCGAGAGGCCGCCTGGCCCAAGCGCGGACAGACGACGCTTGTGGGTGAGTTCGGCGAGCGGATTGATCTGATCCATGAACTGCGAGAGCTGGCTGCGCCCAAAGAAATCCCGGATCACGGCGGAGAGGGCCTTGGGGTTGATGAGTTTTTGCGGCGACATGCTCTCCATGCCTTGATCGAAGAGGGTCATGCGTTCCTTCACCAGGCGTTCGGTGCGGGCCAGGCCCACGCGGCATTGGTTGGCGAGAAGTTCGCCCACGGTGCGCACGCGGCGGCTGCCGAGGTGGTCAATGTCGTCGAGGCTGCCCTCGCCTTTTTTCAAGCGGAGCAGATATTTGGTGGCGGCCACCAGATCCTCCTTGGTCAAAATGCGGGATTCGCCGCCTTTGAGGCCGAGTTTCTGGTTGATCTTGTAACGGCCGACGCGGCCCAGATCGTAGCGCTTGGGATCGAAGAAGAGGCGCTTGATGAGGGCGCGGGCGTTGGCGGCGGTGGGCGGATCGCCGGGACGGAGGCGCCGATAGATGTCCTTGAGGGCTTCTTCCTCGTTCTTCGCGGGATCTTTTTTCATGCACTTGATGACGATCCCTTCGTCCAGCGTGGTGTCCACGACGCGAATTTTGGTGACGCCCAGCTCGGCGATTTGTTTGACGACGGCCTTGGAGAGCGGCTCGAAGGCGCGCGCGACGACGATGCCCTTTTCCTCGTCGGTCACGTCTTCGATGAGGACCTTGTTCTGGAGGTCTTCGAGTTTCTCGGCTTCTTTGACCGTCAACTGCTCGATGTCATAAAACAGTTTCAGGATGTCGGCATCCGAGCCGTAACCCAGCGCGCGGAAAAAGGTGGTGGTCAGAAATTTGCGGCGGCGTTTCTTGCGGTCGAGATAGACGTAGAGCAAATCACTGGTGTCGAATTGGGCCTCATACCACGAACCGCGATCGGGAATGATGCGGAAGGAATGCAGGATTTTCCCGTTCGCGTGTTGCGTGGCCTCAAACGCCAGACCGGGCGAGCGATGCAACTGGCTGACGATGACGCGCTCGGCGCCGTTGATGACGAAAGTTCCCTGCGGTGTCATCAGCGGCAGTTCGCCCATGAACACTTTTTCCTCCTTCGTGCCTTTTTCTTCCTTGAGGTGGAAGGTGACGTAGAGGGGCGCGCCGTAGGTCACGCCTTCGCGCAGACATTCGAGCCAATCGAGCTTGGCCGGACCGATGGCGTAGCTGTCAAAGGACAGCACACATTTGCCATCGTAACTCTCGATCGGGAACACCTCGGCGAACACCGCCTGCAAGCCCAGGTTCTTGCGCTTGGATGGCGCGGTGTCGGCCTGGAGAAAATCCCGATACGAATTGGTCTGCAACTCGATCAGATTCGGCGGCGCGATGATCTCTTTTATTTTACCGAAATTTATACGTTCACTGGCTCGCGATGGCATTTTGACCTTTGATCATTGGCTGGCGAACTGCGCCAAACCCTTTGTTTTGCTAAACGACACAAGGCAAGCACGCGGTATTCAGCCGCGAACTTGCCGCAACCCAACCCCGAAAGTTTTCAGGGTTCGTTGTCCTGATATCCAACCTGCGTTCTTCGATTTCGTTTGGGCGAAGCGGGCCGGCAGGAACTCTCCCGCCGACCCCAAAAGCGCCGTTTACTTGATTTCCACTTTGGCGCCCGCTTCTTCGAGCTTCTTTTTGGCGGCATCTGAATCCGCCTTGTTGGCGCCTTCCAACACCGGCTTCGGGCATTCTTCCACCAACTTCTTGGCTTCCGCCAGACCCAGACCGGCCTTGACTTCACGCACTGCTTTGATGGCGGCGATCTTCTTCTCCGGCGGCACCGAGACAAGAATCACATCAAACTCCGTTTTGGCTTCCGCCGCCGGAACTGCCGCGCCACCTGCCGGCGTACCCGCCGCAGCGACCGCGACCGGTGCCGCCGCCGTCACGCCCCAGGCGGTTTCCAGTTGTTTCACCAAGTCGGCGGCTTCCACCACCGTCAGCTTCCCCAATTGTTCCACTAATCCAGTTAAGTCTGCCATGTTACCTTTCAGTCTCGTCGTCATCCGTGGCCACGGATGGTTTCAGTTCACGGCCCGCGAACCGACGATTTACTTTGTTGTTATGTTTTTGTTTTCCCATCCCCGCATCTAAACGAGGATGAAATCGTCTTAAATTCTACGCGCCTTTTTCCACGTGTGCCTGAAGCACTCGCACCAACTGGCTCGCGGGTGTGTTGATCAAGGCGACCAGTTTTGTCGCCGGCGCTTTGAGGACGCCCAGCAACTTGCCGCGCAAGACATCAAGGGACGGCAAATCCGCCAGCGTCAGGATGTCCTTGGTTTCCAGGCGTTCATTGTTCAAGTAGCCGAATTTGATTTTCGGTTTGTCGAATTCAGCGGAAAAAGTTTTGACGACTTTGGCGGCGACGGAGACATCGCGTTTCCCGGTCACCATCGCCAATTGGCCGGACAAGGCGGCGCCCAAGTCGGCGACACCGGCTTCCTGGACCGCGCGACGGAAAAGCGTGTTTTTAACAACATGAATTTCCGCGCCCGCCTGGATCAACCGTTTACGCAACTCGGTGATCGGCCCGACCTTCAACCCGGTATAGTCCACGACAAAGAAGAACGGCGAAGCGTTCAACCGCGCAATATATTCATCACCGATGTTCTTTTTTTCAGCACGCATGGCAGGTATCTCAGTTAGTATTGAAATCAAGTTGTGGCCAGGAATTCGCGGATGTCCACCCGCACCGGCGGGCTCATGGTCGCGGAAAGAGTGCAACTTTGGACAAATTGGCCTTTCACGCTGGCGGGACGCGCCTTGATGACCGCCTCGATCACCGCCCGCGCATTGTCAACGATCTGGTCCAACGTAAAGGACACCTTGCCGACGGGCACATGGACGTTGCCCGCCTTGTCCACTTTGAACTCGATGCGACCGGCTTTGACCTCCTTCACTGCTTTGGCCGTGTCATCGGTCACGGTGCCGGTTTTGGGGTTGGGCATCAGGCCGCGTGGCCCGAGCACTTTGCCAAGCTTGCGGACTTCCGCCATCGCTTCGGGCGTAGCCACGGCCACGTCGAAATCTGTCCAGCCTTCCTGACACTTCTTGATCATGTCTTCGAAGCCAACAAATTCGGCACCCGCAGCCCGGGCGGCTTCCGCCGCATTGCCGTCCCGCGTGAATACGAGGACGCGGACGGTTTTTCCGCTGCCGTGCGGCAGTGGAACGGAACCACGAACCATCTGGTCCGATTGTTTCGGGTCCACACCCAACCGAAAAGCAACTTCAACGGACTCGTTGAATTTTGCTTTCGGAAACTTGGACAACACTTCGACTGCCGACTTAAGCGGATAGACTTTTTTTCCATCCACCAGTTCGAGCGCTTTTTTGTATTTTTTACTTGGCATTCGTTTTGGTTGCGGTGCAAACGAGTTATCAGCTCTCCCGCGGTTTATTTAATGCAGATCAAGATTATGAGTAAGATTAAGAGACGACCGGTTCGCAGTAATAATCTTAATCTTCATCATATTCTTAATCTCCTGTTTCATCATTCGACTACTTCAATGCCCATGCTGCGGGCCGTGCCGGAGATCAAGCGGAACGCCGCCTCGTCGCTGGTGGCGTTCAAGTCCTTCCGTTTGATTTTCACAATGTCCATCACCTGCTTGCGCGTGACCTTGCCGACTTTTTCCTTGTTCGGCGTTTTAGAACCAGTGGCAATGCCCGCGGCCTTCTTCAGCAGGCCGGAGGCGGGCGGCGATTTAGTGATGAACGTAAATGATTTGTCCTGATAAACGGTGATGACCACGGGAATCACCATGCCCGCCTGGTCTCTCGTGGCCGCATTGTATTCCTTGCAGAAGGCCATGATGTTGACGCCGTGCTGACCGAGCGCCGGCCCCACGGGCGGAGCAGGATTGGCCTGCCCGGCCGGAATCTGCAGTTTGATCTGTCCTGTAATCTTCTTCGCCATAAATCTTTAAGCCTTTTCGACCTGCCAGTATTCCAGTTCCACCGGCGTGTTGCGGCCGAAAATGTTCACCGTGACCTTCAATTTGCCGCGGTCCGGTTCAATTTCTTCAATCACACCACTGAAGTTCAGGAACGGACCGTTGTTGATCTTGATCGTTTCACCGACTTCAAAATTGACTTTGGGCTTCTCGAACTCTTCCGAGGCGGAAATCTGACCCTTGATCAGCTCGATTTCCTCGGTTGAGGCCGTGTCCGGTTTGTCGCCGCCCACAAACCCAATCGCGCCCTGCGTTTCTTTCACGAAATAATAGGGCTTGGGTAATACGCGCCGGTTTTCGTCCAACAGCACCATGTCGATATAGACGTAGCCGGGATGAAGCTTGCGTGTCGTTACTGTCTTCTTGCCATTGCGCACTTCAACGACCTTCTCGATCGGTACCAGAACCTCGCGAATGTATTCACCCATCTCCTCGGCTTTGATGCGCCGCTCGATGCTTTCTTTCACCTTCTGCTCCTGGCCAGACAAGGTGTGGATGACGAACCACTGACTTTGCATGCGATAAGATAAAAGCTTTTTCAGGTGATCAACTGCAACAGCAGGTTGATCACAAAATCCACGCCCACGGTGAACCCGCCCAGCAGCACGATTGACACGAAAATCACGACCGTCGAACCTTGCAACTCGGCCAGCGTAGGCCAGGTGCAGCGCTTCAATTCTTCGCGCGTGCTGCGCATGTAATTGGCGAACCGCTCGAGTTGGCCCTTGCGCCACAAGACGGCAAAGACCACACCGGCGACCGCAACCCAGATAAATATTTTGACCAGATCGTTACTCACAAAATCATTTTGGCGGAGGGGGAGGGATTCGAACCCCCGTTGGCCGTTAAGCCAAAGCGGTTTTCAAGACCGCCGCGTTAGACCACTCTGCCACCCCTCCGGGCTTAATTCGTTTGGCAGGGCGGGAGGGACTCGAACCCCCAACCGACGGTTTTGGAGACCGCTACTCTACCAATTGAGCTACCGCCCTACTCTCAAAAATGGTGTTCACTATCATTGTTTATTAGACGAAAAAGGGAGCCGAGGATGTTTCTCCCCGAACTCCGGATGCTGTAGTCAGTCTTTTATGCAACAATATCGCTCACGCGGCCGGCGCCAATGGTGCGGCCGCCTTCGCGAATCGCGAAGCGTTGGCCTTTTTCCATGGCCACCGGGGCGATCAGTTCGATGTCGGCAGAAACGTTGTCTCCTGGCATCACCATCTCCACGCCTTGCGGCAGTTTGACGGTGCCGGTCACGTCCGTCGTGCGGAAATAGAATTGCGGACGATAATTCGTAAAAAACGGCGTATGACGCCCGCCTTCGTCCTTGGAAAGGACGTAAACTTCCGCTTTGAACTTGGTGTGCGGCGTGATGGTGCCAGGCTTGGCCAACACCATGCCCCGCTCCACTTCCTCTTTCTTGGTGCCGCGCAGCAACACGCCGACGTTGTCTCCCGCGCTGGCTTTGTCGAGCAGCTTGCGGAACATCTCGATGTCCGTCGCGACAGTTTTCCGTGTTTCTTTCAAACCGACGATTTCAACATCCGACATCTTGTTCAATTCACCACGCTCAACACGACCCGTGACCACTGTGCCGCGTCCTTCAATATTGAACACGTCTTCGATGCACATCAGGAATGGCTTATCAATCTCACGCTGCGGTACCGGGATAAACGTATCCACCGCCTCGAGCAGGTCGGCAATTGCTTTCTCGCCTTCCGGTTTCCCTTCCATGGCGGCTTTGGAACTGCCACGAATAATCGGGGTCTTGTCCCCGGGAAACTGATATTTGGTTAACAAATCGCGAATTTCCATCTCGACCAGATCGAGCAGCTCAGGATCATCCACCAAATCGACCTTGTTCAAGAAAACGACAATTGCCGGGACCCCGACTTGCCGTGCCAGAAGAATATGTTCGCGGGTCTGTGGCATCGGTCCGTCCGCCGCGCTCACCACCAGAATCGCCCCGTCCATTTGAGCGGCGCCGGTGATCATGTTTTTCACGTAGTCCGCGTGGCCGGGACAATCGACGTGGGCATAATGCCGGGTGGCGGTTTGATATTCAACGTGAGAAGCCGCAATGGTCACGGTTTTGGTTTCGTCGCGCACGGTGCCGCCCTTGGTAATTTCCGCGTAGGAGATTTTCGTTGCCAGGTTCTTACGCGCCTGCACTTCCACGATCGCGGCGGTAAGGGTGGACTTTCCGTGATCCACGTGACCGATCGTTCCGACGTTTACATGCGGCTTTGTTCTTTGAAACGCTTCTTTTGCCATTGCATTCTCCGGTTAATTTTGGTTTCGGTTTGTTAAATCAAATCTGGAGCCCATGATCAGGATTGAACTGATGACCTCGTCCTTACCAAGGACGCGCTCTGCCAACTGAGCTACATGGGCAAAAGCCAGATTCCTGCCATCCTGACATAACGACAAAAAAACCACTACCCCTGTCTTTCAACTAGAAAAACCAAAGGGGCTTGTGATTTTTTGTTTATTCACGGACCGTTAACCGCGAGGAAACTAAGAAAAGGGAGGCGGGGTGTCAACGGTTTTTATGCACTTTTTTTGGTTGAGTTTATCGACGCCACTCTGACCCGAGAATCAACGCCGCCATTCGGCTTTCGGCGGCTCAGGCAAATTTTGCGCCCGCAATGCTGTGCGAAAATGCGTTTTGGCCACTTTCTTGAGATTTTCCGCCCCGTGCCGAGCGACAAAATCTTTGGCGACGGCATCAACCGTCGCTGATGCCCCCTTCGGGAAACTCATCTCGAATTGTTTCCCCAACGCCGTCAAGCGACTCACGAATTCATCCCGCGCCAGGATCGAAGCTGCCGCCACCGCCACATCCTCTTCCGCCTTGTGCCGCTGCACCAATTCTATTTCTCGCCCCAAACTCATTAACGCTTTAGCAACGACTTCTTTGTTCGAAGCAAACTGATCGCTGATCGCGCGAACAGGCGGCGGATTCATCCGATGCTTCTGTCCCATCAAATTCTCAATGACCCGGGCATGTCCCCACGCCAGCAAAGTATTCACGCTCTTCATTTTCCCGTAAAGCCGGTTGTAAGCTTCGTTGCCGATCGGAACAACCGATGTCACACAACCGGGCGTCTCGCGAATCACCTTCGCCAGCTCCGCAATTCTCCTGTCGCTTGAAATATTTTTTGAATCCCGGATGCCGGCGTCCTGCCAGGCTTTGACCACGGCTGCGTTTACATAAACACCCGCCACGCACAAAGGCCCAAAGAAATCTCCCTTTCCACTTTCGTCCACACCGAGCCGCGGCAGCAGCAGGTCGGGATTCAGAACCGCTTCGTAACCCAAACGCGCCTGCTTCAATATCTCCGGCTCCAAAACGAACTCGACGAACTCCTGCGTTCCCTTTCCTTGCACAACCAGTTTGCCGCTTTCGTAATACACCACGTTGAGTTTCTCCCTTTCACCGGCAAACCGCGCATAGGGCACGTCACGAAATTTGTAGTTATGTTCCTGAAGATATGCCTGCAAAGCCGCTGCCTGTTTTTCGTCCAGCTTGCAGGTGAAAGAGGTTAATGGTTTCACAAAGTGCGTGTCATCGTAAGCCGTTGCTATATCCTCTGCAACTGTGACAAGAAAAAAACTCGGGCGTCGAGCAATGAGCGCCAGGCACAAACATCCCGGTTTCACCACTGTCCGCAAATGCAAAGCAATCGTTCCCTTGTTGCTCTCCTGGTTCGCAACAAACGCGCGCGACCTCCCCTGGCGACGCACTCGGGATCCCTATTCCATCTGGATTTCCGAGATCATGCTCCAGCAAACTCAAGTGAAGACCGTCATTCCATATTGGCAACGCTGGATGCGCGAACTGCCAACGCTACAATCCTTGGCCCGCGCGCGACCGGAAAAGATTCTGAAACTTTGGGAGGGACTGGGGTACTACACGCGCGCCCTTAATCTCCATAAAGCTGCCCGACAAATCATGGCAATGCACGCCGGCAAGTTTCCCGAAAAGTTCGACGACATCCTCGCGCTGCCGGGCGTTGGCCGCTACACCGCCGGCGCCATTTGCAGCATCGCTTTCAATCAACCCACTCCCATCCTCGACGGTAATGTCATCCGGGTGTTGACCCGCGTCTTTGGCATCGGGGAAAATCCGCGCGATAAATTGACGAACACCAAACTCTGGCAGTTGGCCGAAACACTCGTGCAGACCGCTGCCGATATTTCTCGTCCCGCATCCCGCATCCCGCATCCCGCATCACTCGCCTCCCACTTCAACCAATCGTTGATGGAACTCGGCGCGCTCGTTTGCACACCACGTTCACCGCGGTGCTGTGACTGCCCGGCAAGGAAACACTGCATCGCTTGGCGCGAAAATCGCATCGCCCAACTGCCCAATCTCGCCAGGCGCGCGGCCACCACCGGGCGGCGATTCATCGCCTTTGTCGTCAAATGCAATGAAAACTTCCTCGTCCGTCAAAGACCCTCCGGCGTCGTCAATGCCCAGCTTTGGGAATTTCCGAACCTGGAATTGAACGGCGAATCGGATTTGAAAGTCGTAGCGAAGTCTGCGCTTGGCTTCGCCCCCAAGAACCTGCGCCCGCTCTGCGTCATTAAACACTCCATCACGCGCTATCGCATCACACTCGAAGCATACCAGTCCCAACTAAAGTTGGCTCCGACGAAAACCCGTCAACCCGATCAATGGCTCGCGCCAACGGAACTGAAGCAACTCGCCTTCGCCAGTGCCCATAAAAAAATCCTGGCTCAATTGTCACCCTGAAGTTCAGCAGTTTCGCACGCCGACTTTTTTGAAATACATGCCCTTGCCGAGTGCTTGAGAACAGACTATTCTCCCAATCAACACAATCGCTGCACGAAATCAAACCTTGGCCCTCAAGCCAAACAGAATTGAAAGGAATTGTTTATGATGACACGACGCCAAGCCATTCAAAAGACCGCACTCGCCACTGCCGCAGTCGCGGTTGGTTCGTCGCTGACCAGCGCACAAGCACAAACCGCCGCCGGCCCGTTCACGCTGCCGCCGCTACCTTATGCGTTCGACGCGCTCGAGCCACACATCGACGCGCAAACGATGCAGATCCACCACGACAAACATCACGCTGCGTACGTCATGAACCTCAACAAAGCCGTCGCCGATCATCCAGACCTGGCGAAAAAAACCGTGGAGGAAGTCCTCAAAGATTTATCTTCCGTTCCCCAAAACATCCGCACTGCCGTCCGCAATCACGGCGGCGGGCATTACAACCACTCGTTGTTCTGGCAGATGATGAAGAAAGGCGGGGGCGGTGAACCGAAGGCTGCGTTGGCCAAAGCCATCGACAAGAGCTTCGGCAGCTTCGCCGGGTTCAAAGACAAACTCACCGACACGGCGACGAAGGTTTTTGGCAGCGGTTGGGCATGGCTCGTATTGGATGGCAAGGCCGTAAAGATTGAGTCGTCGCCAAACCAGGACTCACCATTAAGCCAGGGCCATCACATGCTGCTCGGCATCGACGTTTGGGAACACGCCTACTATCTCAAGTACCAAAACAAGCGCGCCGACTACATCGCCGCCTGGTTCAACGTCATCAACTGGGATTTCGTTTCCGAGCGCTTTGAAAAACTAGCTTGAAATCCAGGAAAGCGGAATCGGCCTTCACCGTCACACAAATCCAAAATGATTTTATGCGTAACAAACTTTCCCGTCGCTCCGCGCTCCGCAAAATGGCCGGTAGCGCCGTCGCGATGAGCGCCGCAGCCAGCCTCACCTCACGACTCCGCGCCGCAGATGCCGCCGTTGGCAAAATGAAAGGCCGCATCAACCACTCCGTCTGCAAGTGGTGTTATTCCAAGGTCAGCCTCGAAGACCTCTGCGTAGCCGGCAAGGACATCGGCCTCCAATCTGTCGAACTGCTCGAGGTTAAGGATTTTGCCACGCTCAAGAAACACGGCCTCATCTGCGCCATGGTCAGCGGTGTGCCAGGCGGAATCTCCGACGGCTTCAACCGATTGGAGAATCACGACAAACTGGTGGAATATTTCGAGCGAACCACATCGGTGGTCGCCGATCACGGTTTTGTGAACATCATTTGTTTTTCCGGCAACCGCCGCGGACTCGACGACCAGAAGGGTTTGGAGAATTGCGCCATCGGTCTCAAGCGCGTCATGCCGATTGCCGAGAAGCACAAAGTCACCGTCTGCATGGAGCTGCTCAACAGCAAGGTCGATCACAAGGACTATCAATGCGACCACACGGTGTGGGGCGTGGAACTGGTCAAGCGCGTCGGATCGGAACATTTCAAACTGCTCTACGACATCTACCACATGCAAATCATGGAGGGCGATGTCATCCGCACCATTCGGCAGAACCAGCAATACATCGCGCACTATCACACCGGCGGCGTGCCCGGTCGCGGCGAGATCGACGAAACCCAGGAACTGAATTATCCGGCGATCATGAAGGCGATTGTCGAAACCGGTTTCAAAGGCCACGTCGCGCAGGAATTTGTTCCGAAACGACCCGATGTCCTCGCCTCACTCAAACAAGGCGTGAACATTTGCGATGTGTGATTCTGTTTTATCCGAAGTTAGAAAAGGCGTCGCGCCGCATTGCCAATCGCGGCATGCTGCCGCGCCTTCATCTAAAACGTGAATCCGGCACATATCACGCGGGCTGCTTATACGGATGCGAAACGACTTGCGAGTTGATATGAAGATGTTGCTCGACGGGGCCTTGCTGCACGACGACAGGGTTGGAAATTGTGACGCGCACGTGCGCGCTCCATTTTCCCGCAAGTTTGGACAAATCGGTGTTCTTGGTCTCCGACTGCTCTAACGACGACGCTGCCCATGTCTTCTCAAGAGTCATACAATTACCTTTCAATTTTCCACCCTGAATTAAGTTGGACAAGTTCGAATCCTTTTTGCGGCAGTGACCGTATCAAGTTAATTACAGCATTTTGTGCGGCTGAGTTCAAGCTTTGCTGCACACATGCCTGAACAATCTGTTGAACTAATTGCAGAAGTTGTTGTTGATCCAGGGGTTGTGGGAACTGAAGATTCCCAAGATTTATCGGTGGCAACGTCAGATTCGTCAGGTTGATGTTCAGTGTTGGAGGAATCTCCCTGAGCCGTCGAACACGCACGGTTTTCTTGCACGTGTCAACACGGCCCAAGCTCTCGATAATCGCGAATGGCAGGTCATCCCAAGAGTGTTCTTCCAAGCCGTTGGCGATCAGATGCTCTTCAGGTAAGAAAGGCGTTTCGAGTTGGAAGAGTTCTCGGTACTGTAGATATAGATCCCACAGAGGCGTTTCGAGCTCCTCCGTCTCTGCGTCTTTGACATGCTTCAACCCCAAATATTTGACGGCCTCTGCCCTGTTGATCGCGTGGCTATGCGAGTACACTTCAGACGAGAGTTTTTTAATGATCTCGTGGTTCTCTTCTTCCGTGAAAGGTTTCGCGCGGGTACTGAGCAGTCTCAATCCCACGAGTTTCGTTTCTTCGAGTAGGCGGTTGACAGCGCCGAGTGCGAGTGGGTGTACTCGCCGCGTCATTTCTTTGAACCCTTCCATTTTTTCCGACGGGCGCTCGCATCCAACACGGTCGAGAAGCGCAAAATATCCGTTTACATCTTCTACGGAAACCGGCAGGCGATTCGGCGTGTTTCCCTCGGTTGGATTGTAAGGGCCACTGGCCATTGTCGCGTCGATTGGCCCGAGTTCACCCTTCTTTGTCATCAGGATTTCATCTGCCCCAAGGCAGATCACTGTCGCGGCACTGTGCGCCCGATAAGGAACCAGAACGCTGAACGATCCCCTGTGACAATACTGTCGGAACATCGAAACAAGTGCCCAAGGCACGTCACTGTGCCCTCCACGGCTGTAGAGGAAGAGGTCTAATTTGCTTCGCTCGGCTTCGTTGAAACCAAGAATGTGATCGTGAATGATAGAAACAACATCACCAGCTATTTGAGCTGCAAACCCAGGGCGGTCGCTCGTGACGTAGGCGATGAGTTTCGATCCACGTTTCTTCTCTATCGCTTCGATTAGTGCGCGGCGCTCTGCAAGTCCCATAAAGTGGGCAAATAGTTGCCGTTGTTAGTCGGACGGTCAAGACGAGATGTTCGCCCCTGATTCAAAATTGCCTCAAAAACCGAAGGTCATTTTCGTAAAACAGCCGGATGTCGTTGATGCCATAGCGAATCATCGCGATGCGTTCGATGCCGAAACCGAAGGCCCAACCCGTCCAGACTTCCGGATCATAGCCAACATTTTCAAACACCTGGGGATGAATCATCCCGCAACCGGCGATCTCCAGCCAATCCTTGCCCATCTTCTTGACGAGCGGACTCGAGAAATCGATTTCAAAACTCGGCTCGGTGTAGCTGAAGTAGTGCGGGCGAAAACGAATCTTCACGTCGCTGCCGAGCAATTCCTTGAACACAAATTCCACCGTCCCCTTGAGATCGCCGACGGTGACGTTCTTATCCACATACACGCCGTCGATTTGCTGGAAGGTGGGGTTGTGCGTGGCATCGGCGTTGTCGCGACGATAAACCCGGCCCGGCACGACGATGCGCACCGGCGGCTGTTGCGTTTCAAGCGTGCGGATTTGAACTGAGGTCGTGTGCGTGCGCAGCAACAGTTGAGAGTTTTTAGTTGAGGGTTGAGAGCCAGCAACGGGCGCGAGGTAAAACGTATCCTGCGCGTCGCGCGCCGGATGGTCGGCGGGTGTGTTGAGCGCGTCGAAGCAATGATACTCGTCTTCGATCTCCGGACCATCGGCGACCACGAAACCAATCTTGCGGAAAATTCGCACGATGTCTTCGGTCACCTGGGTGAGCGGATGCAATTTGCCGAGCGTGCGGCGGCGTCCGGGCAAAGTGAAATCGGTTGGCTCTTTGGGCAGCGCCGCTTTGAGTTCCAATTCGTCACGCCGTTCAGCGAGCGCGGTTTCCAGTTCGGTCTTCGCCTGATTGATGAGTTTGCCGGCGGCAGGCCGTTCCTCCTTCGACAACGACCCGAGTTGTTTCATCAATGCCGTGAATTTGCCGTGCGTGCCGACGTAGTTGACGCGCGCCTGTTCCAGCGCGGCGAGGTCGGGCGCGAACTTCAATTCCGCCAGCGCGGCTTGTTTGAGCGGTTCAATTTGGTCGATCAGTCCAGCCATAATTTCCCGAATGTTAGCGACAGCACAGAGCAATGAACACCAAGAAAATTCCTGTCAGACACGGAGTGCTGCTGTGTTCGCGCTCTGTAACAAAACGGGCGACCGTTTTGGTCGCCCGTGAATCGCAGATTCGAGATTTGAAACGCACCTATGCCTTCACGCCTTTGGCCTTGAGCGCGTCCTGGGCAACCTTTATGAGTTCGCCGAACGCAGCGGCATCCGTCGCCGCGAGGTCAGCGAGAACTTTGCGGTCGAGCGCGACCTTTGCGGCTTTCAGTCCTTCTATGAACCGACTGTAGGTCAGACCGGCGGCGCGAGTGGCGGCGTTGATGCGAATCTGCCACAGATAACGGAATTCCCGTTTCTTGCGGCGACGGTCGCGATAGGCATATTGGCGTCCGTGGTCGAGCGCATCGGCGGCGTAGCGGTAAAGTTTCGAGCGGCGCATCCGAAAGCCTTTGGCGGCTTTAATCGTGCGGATGCGGCGTTTGCGGGAGGCGGTGGCGTTGGTGACTCGCATACTAAATGGTTGAGCGTTGAGAGTTGATGGTGGAGAGAAAAATCAGTGGCTGAACGGCAGATTTTGCGTGATCCGATAAGTGTCGGTGGGGTCAACCAGTTTCGCCGTGCCGAGACTGCGACGGCGCTTGGGGCTTTTGGTCTGCAGCAGATGTCGCTTGCCGGAGCGCATCCGCATCCCTTTGCCGGTGCCGGTGATTTTGAATCGTTTCGCCACGGACTTTTTCGTTTTGATACCTTTGGGACGTCGCATAATAGTAATCTCTCTCTCAAAAAGAGCGCGCACTATAGGTTGCGCTCAAGGTCGAATCAAGCGGTATTTTGAACTATTGCCGACGAAAACCCCCAACCTGCCACCGACGCCGCACCGCAGACTTCCAAGCTTGCTGTGTCGTGGCTTCCCTAAACCGCGGGCCGCACGAGTTTCGTCGCCCTGCCGACTTGGAAGTCGGCGATAGAGCCGTTTGGAAACCGGCACTTCAGGGAAGCCTTTCCCGCTTAGCCGTGTGTCGCCAGCCACGACGGGGACCAGATTTAGTTAACGCGCGGTTGAGGCTGCAACGGAATTGTGTGAGACTCGACGCGAACATGAAACTGCTTCCTCTTATTCTCCTATCCATTGCCTGGGGGACCGCCACGACCGTCGCCTTGGCCCAAACCGGCCTTGGCACCAACCAGCCCACCACCGCATGGCCGGCGACCGACGCGCTGGGACGCAAGCTGCCCATGCCCGATGAGGTTGGGCCGCCCAAAGCCGATCGCTTCGTTGGCATTTTCTATTTCCTTTGGCACAACGAAGTCGCGCGGAAAAGTCCGAACGTCCCTGGACCTTTCGACATTGCCAAAATCTTCGCGCAGGATCCTGAAGCGGCGAAGAAACTGGATTCACCACTCTGGGGCGGGATCGGCACAAGTCATTATTGGGGCGAACCGCTCTACGGTTACTACCGCAGCACCGATCCGTGGGTGCTGCGTCGGCATGCGCAACTGCTCGCGGACGCGGGCATCGACACGCTCATTTTCGACACGACAAATGCCGAGTCATATCCAAACGTTTACCGCGCCCTCTGCGAAGTCTTCCGCCACGTCCGCGAAACCGGCGGTCGGACACCGCAGATTGCTTTCATGGTCAACACGAGCGCCGGCGCAACCGCGCTGCGCATCTACAAGGATCTTTACCAGCCGGGACTTTACCCGGAGTTATGGTTTCGCTGGCAAGGCAAGCCGTTGATGATTTGCGACCCGGCGGACGCAAACGATGAGTTGCGGAAATTTTTCACGCTGCGGCGCGCTCACTGGCCGTTCACGCTGACCAATACGCCGCTCGCCTGGCACTGGGAATCGACCTACCCGCAGCCCTACGGTTATACGGACGATCCGGGAAAGCCCGAGCAGGTGAACGTCGCCGTCGCGCAGAATCTCCGGGCCAAAGACGGCAAGGTCACCAACATGAGCGCCGGCGATGCCCGCGGGCGCAGCTTCCATGACGGGAAGGAGGACACAACACCGGGCGCGGTGAATCACGGCTACAACTTTCAGGAGCAATGGAAGCGCGTCTTCGATCTGAAACCGCCGTTCACGATGGTCACCGGTTGGAACGAGTGGATCGCCGGACGTTTTGGCAAGCCGGGCGGCCCGCTGGTTTTTGTGGATCAGTTCGACGAGGAGTTCAGCCGCGACATCGAGCCGATGAAAGGCGGGCACGGCGATAATTATTACTGGCAACTGGTCGCCAACGTCCGCCGATTCAAAGGCGCGCCGCCGCTGCCGAAAGCTTCAGCGCCGAAGACGATTCGCGTCGCGGCCGGCTTCGATCAGTGGCGCGAGGTCGCGCCTGAATTTCTGGATCACGTCGGCGATACAACCCCGCGTGATTTCGACGGCGTCGCCGGTCTGCATTACACCAACCATTCCGGGCGCAACGATTTCGTCGCCGCCAAGGTCGCGCGCGATACCAGGAGTGTTTATTTCTACGTGCGCACGCGCGAAATCATCACGCCTTCCAACGGCACCAACTGGATGTGGCTGTTGATCGACGCGGACCAGAACCCGGCGACAGGCTGGGAAGGCTTCGACTTCATCGTGAACCGGACGGTGGACGCGGACGGAAAAACCAGGCTCGAAAAGAATGACGGCGGGTGGAATTGGAAGAAGGTCGGGCCGGTGAAATTCCGCGTGCAAGGGAACGAACTGCAACTGGCCGTCCCGCGCGCGGCACTCGGTTTGCAGAAAAACTCGGCCCGTCTGCATCTCGATTTCAAATGGACCGACAACCTCCAGCATCCCGGTGACATCATGGATTTCCTCGTCAGCGGTGATGTCGCGCCCGAAGGACGATTCAAGTATCGGTATGACGGTGAATGAGGCCGAGGGGGTGGACCGGCGGAGATAAAAAGAAGGACGTGGTCTCGAAGCCCACCGCCCGGTTTCGTTTTCCCATGAAGCAAGAGGATCCTTGACCCGATGCGCTGCGATCACCCGCGCCTGCCGTCAGCAGAGGCGACCGGGAAGCCGCACTCGGCATCCGGTTGGAAGGTAGGGACATTCTTAATCTTCAATGAACCAACACGCTCATGGCACCTTACCAGTCTTGGGTGCGATGGGACGCAGCGGCGGGCGGTTGGTGGAACTGCGGAAGGCCGAGCGCAACAGCCAATGACGTTTCAGCCCCTGCACCAGGTCGTCGGTGTGGACAATGGCGGTGGAGAGTTCGCTCAGGATATTCGTGTTGACCTGCACTTGCGCGTTCAGGTTGCTGGTCAGGTTGGCGAGGTTGATGAGCGATTTGTCCAGGTTCTCCGCGAGTGAAGTAAGGCTCGCGTCGGTGTTCGTCAACGTGGTGTTGGCGGAGGCGAGCGTTTGTTGAAGTTGCACTTGCAAGTTCGTCGGGATCAACCATTCACCGAGCGAACCATGTGGGTCGCTAATCTGCGCGGTGATGACGGCGAGGTTCGTCATCACCGGCCGAGTCTCGGAAACCAGATGATTCAAATTGGCGGTCAGTTCCGTGCTGTTGGTCAGCACGTCTTTGAGTTGATTGGTCAGGTTGAGGATGTTGGGCAGCGCGGCTTCAATTTTTTTCACCAGCGCATCGATCCGGTCGCTGAGCGCGGGCGATTCGTCGGCCTGCAGCCAGTAGCCTTTTGATTTTTTGCTGATGGGTCGGTACTGGCCGGGGATATCCCAGATGCCGGTGAGGATTTTTTTCTCCCACAGATTAAAAACTTTGCGGGTCTCTTCACGATAGGTTGGATGGCCGTCCAGGCCTTTGGTGACTTCAAGATAACGGTTGCCCAGCAAATCGGACGAGGCGATGCGCGTTTTGGAATCCACCCACAGATAACCGTAGTAGGGCGACTTGATGCGGAAGGCGATGAAGACGTTGAAGAGCGGATCGTCCGGCGGTTGCGCTTCGATCTCCGTGATTTCGCCGACGTCAAAACCCATCAGCTTGACCGGGTCGCCGACTTTCAGTCCCGCCGCTGACTGAACGAAGGTGTAATACGGTGCCTGGGTGAGAAACCAGCCTTTGCGTTTGGCGGTTTGATAAACGTAATAAACGAACCCGGTCACCAGGAGCAGCGCCGCCACGATGACGAACCAGCCCACCACGCGCTCCACCTTGCTGAGGCGGGTGCGCAATTGCGGGGTGAGATCTTGCAGCGCCATATCAACTGCGGAGGGCGGAGGGCGGAGGGTGGAATGTGGAGCGCGGACAGCCTTGTCCGCGTGAATCTGGACTGCGAAAAAAAAACTTGCGGACATGGCTGTCCGCGCTCCAATCGCGCGGTTCTTGAGTGCAGCCGAAGTCTGAGCGAACGAATCGGCCGGTCTCAGTCTTACCGTGGAGCGGTTTCAACATTGTTGAATTTGGTTTAATTCTTTTCTCCGTCGCCGACCAACTCCTGCCATTCGCGCTGCAACGGTCCCGTGCCCGCCGCGAGTTCGGCGCGAGCGCCCAACGGCACCCAGCGTCCTCTTTTCAACAGCGCAAACTGCCGGCCTTGATCGAACCACGGTTGCAGGTCTTCCGTCGTGACGACGAGGGTCACCGGTCTGCCATTCATAAACTCGTGACCGGCGGCGAGGCGAGCCAGAAAGTCGAGCCACCAGCGCGCCTGGCGCCGATCCAGACCGCCCAGCGGATTGTCGAAGAGCAGGAGATCCGGTTGCAAAGCCAGGGCGCGGGCGAGGGCGGCGCGTTGACGCATGGCGCGAGTGGTTTGACTGGGCAGCAAGCGGCCTTGCTCGTTCAAGTCCATCAAATCCAATATGGCTTTCAAGCGTTGCTGAATTTCGTCGTCGGAAAAATCACGATGGTAGCGCAGCGGCAGCGCGATGTTCTCCGCCACGGTCAGGTGATTGAACAGGCGTCCGCCATTCTCAAACACAAGGCCGATGCGCAAACGATCGGCCAACAATTCATCTTCATGCAACTCTGTCAGGTCGCGTCCGAAAAGCAGATGCCGGCCTGACCATGGCCGTTGCAAACCGGCTGCCGTCGCAAGCAAATCGCTCTTGCCCGAACCAGGCAATCCGCCCACCACCCAGTAGTCGCCAGCGGAGACTTGCCAGGTGATGCCCTCAACCGCGCGCCTTCCCGGTGTTTGCGCGAAAACCACGGCGGCGTCGATCATTTCAAGGATCATCGGTGAAGTTGGAGCTTTGGCAGTCACGGTTTCACACCAGCAGATAAACAATGATGAACAGCGCATCCAACAGAACGCAGGCGATGACGCATTGCGCCACCGCGCTGACCGTGGCATTGGAGACCTCCTCCAGGCGCAACGGCTGCGCCAGCCCGTGATAGCACGTCACGATGGCAATGATCACACCAAAGCTGAAGGTCTTCAGCGCGAGTAAAATGAAATCCCACCAGTTCAACGCCGACGCGAGCAAACGGCAATACTCAGCCGGCGACAGATTCGCGTCCTGGAGGAAGGCGAACACATAGCCGCTGAACAACGCGCCAATAATCAGATAAACCGTCAGCGAAAAAATCGCGAAGCCCATTCCGAGGACGCGCGGCACGACGAGGAAATGAATCGGATCAATGCCCAGCGCCTCCAGCGCCTCCACTTCACCCAACGCGCGCGTCGTGCCCAGTTCGATCACCGTGGCCGTTCCCATCCGCGCCATGACGAGCAGCGCGGCGACGATCGGCCCCAGTTCCCGCACCACCACCGTGACCATGATCGTGCCCAGCAATTGCTCCACGCCCACGCGCGCCAGCAGCAGCACGGTTTGCCCGACGATGACCAGCCCCAACGCCGCGGCCAGAAAGGCAACCATCGGTATCAGCCGCACACCCGCCCGGGTGATTTGAATGCGAATCAGCGGATGCACCACGCGCGCGGCCACGTTGAATTTCGTGAAGGTGACGACCAGCGTAATCAAAGCAAACGCGCCGAGACCTTGGATGGTTTCGATGAGCCGCAAAATCTTTCGCCCCACAAAAGCAAAATAAGCGCGGGGCAGTCGGGCAACGGAATGTTCCGGCGGCAGAGCAGCGACGCTGGCAGCGGCTTTTTGCACGGAACGAAAGTAAATTCTTCGCGGCGACCGGTCAAAGAGGTTTTGAGTGGGATGCGCCGCCAGCGCAACGTGACACCACCATCCCAATCGTCGAACGCACAAATTCCCCGCACCCGGCCTGCCGCCCACCCGCTCCCCATCCGATGGGGGGAGAATTCCCCGAAAGGAAATTTCGCGCATCAAACCCCAGAACCCGACGGGCGACGACGTAGCGCGGGCGTCTTCGCCTGCGAGTTGGCCAGGCGTCCCGCCGGGCGTTCGCGCTGGCAGCGGGACGCTGCTGCAACTCGCAGCCGGGACGGACTGCGCTACAGGGTTCATCGAGAGGGACGGGGTGAGGGGTAACTGCTTTTGCCGAACATCACAGGCAATTGATCTGAGACAATGGCGTTTGTAATCAACCTGTGAATAACTTTCTGAGGGGTTACCCGGTATTTGTCCAACCCCATCGGCTAGATTGGAACGCATGAAACTAAAACCTTGTCGTGATTTGGTGTGGATGATACGAACAAGCGATTCCACTTGGAATGGTTTTCGACTACCGGAGATGAACTACTACGCGCACACCGCCGCCGATAACCACCCTCGCCCATCGGATGGGAGAGGGGTTGGGGGTGAGGACTGGCAACCTCTGTCCGTTCACCTCTGCAGCGTCGCGGACTCGGCGAAGAAATTTGCTGGCCCGCTTGGCCTCGCCGCCGAAGCCGAACGAGTCGGATTGTTGCACGATTTATCCAAGATTTGATGTAGCCATGAACGCCACTCAACTCTTGGCCCACCCGGACCAATCGCTCGTTAAACATCTCTTGGGTGTGGCCCGCCGTGCAAAAGAGTTCGCCGCTCGCTTCCAAGGGGAGAATCACGCTGAGTTGGCGGGGCTGCTCCACGACTTGGGCAAGGCCGAGAAGGAGTTCCAAGACCGGATAGCGGGCAAAAAAGCTGATACCCCCTCATCACGCCGTCCGCCGCCCGTGGCATTCTGGAGGCCATCCTCATGAAGCCCATCGAAAAGCCCGAATCCGGCAATCGCCACAACAAGGTCGGCTTCCGCTGGGTCATCACCCGTTTGGGCATCATCAACAAGGGGACGATGTTCTCGATTCTTCGCAATGAACTCGGATACGGCGCGCATCAGAAACCGGAGAACGCCACCGGTTATGACATCAATGCCGACCGCATCCGCGCCCAACGCCACAGCCTCGTTCTCAAAGACGTGGAATACCTGCAAGCGCGGATGACGGGTGTCGCCGACACCAGCGTCACTCTCCGCCGCGCACAATTCCGGGCCGCCGATGATTCGGCCAAATGCGCCGGCATCGCGCGGCAGATCATCGCCGGCAAACTTCAAAACAGCCGCAACTCTCTCTTGCGCGCCGCTCGCGAAACTGAAATCTCCGATCACAAATCTCAGATCGCTGAGGCCACCGACGCTCTCGCCCGACAGATTCAAGAACTGGGCCGCTGGACGACGGAGCGACTTCGCGAACCTGGCGCGCTCGACGCTCTGCGCGGCGCGGAAGGCATGGGCGCGCAGACTTACTTCAGCGTCTTCACCCTATTGCTCAAACAACAGCGCGATGAATTCACGTTCACCACGCGCACGCGGCGTCCGCCCCGCGACCGTATCAATTGCCTTCTCTCATTCCTTTACGCACTGGTGCGGCACGATTGTATCGCCGGACTCACGAGCATCGGCCTTGATCCGTTCGTTGGTTTCCTGCACGCCGAACGCCCGAACCGTCCGGCGCTGGCGCTGGATTTGATGGAAGAATTTCGCCCTTGGCTGGCCGACCGGCTGGCGGTCACGCTCGTCAACCGGCAGCAAGTCGGGACGGAAGATTTCAAAATGCGTGAAGGCGGCGCGGTGGAGTTCACGGATGCCGGCCGCAAGCGCGTCATCAAAGCCTATCAGGAACGCAAGCAGGAGAAACTCACGCACCCGCTGCTCGATCAGGAGTTTCGTCTAGCGCAGATCCCTTTCGTGCAGGCGCGCGTTCTGGCCCGTCATCTGCGCGGCGACTTGACGGATTACATTCCGCTCGTTCCCAAGTGAACTTGACTCTCAACTTTCAACACTCAACTCTCAACTCGTGCTCATCCTGGTCACCTACGACGTTTCGACCGTGGAAGCCGCTGGCCGGCGTCGGCTGCGGCGCGTGGCGCAGGCTTGTGAGGACTACGGAACGCGCGTGCAGAAGTCGGTGTTCGAATGTCAGGTTGGCCAGAAGGAATGGGCGTCGTTGCGCGACCGGCTGCTCCGAGAGATCAACGCGGAGGAAGACTCACTCCGCTTTTACTTTCTCGACGAAAAAGCCGTTCAACGCACCGAACATCACGGCGTTGACAAGCCGGTGGATTTGACGGAGCCGCTGATTTTATGACGATGCTTCCGCGAACCATGAGTGACGGGCAAAGGGCCGGGGTTTCGCGGCGCGGCAGAACCGCAATGCTGACGGACACTTTCCCTTGTTCTTTGACAATTCAATGCTCGCAAGTGCGCGGAGAGTTGGCGGGTTGGCGAAAACCTGCTACAAAGCTCCTGCGGCTCGGTCAGTTGGGAGGGCCGCAGTCGCCGCGCTCACGTGAGCGCGGCGCGGATTGAAACGCAACAATCGAACGCCGACAAAGCGAAACAACAGGATTGCCCCGCTCACACGAGCGGGGCGAACATCGGATAATTGCGTAGATTTGGCAGTTGAAACGCCAATGCGGTTTGAACCAAAGTCTGCGGCGTGAAAATCTCTGTCATTGTCCCGGCTTACAACGAGGAGAAGCTCCTCGCCAAATCCGCCGGCTGTATCCAGACCGCGTTTGGCGCGTTTGATCGCCTGGCTTGGGAACATGAACTAATCGTGTGCGACAACAATTCGACGGACCGGACGGCCGAACTGGCGCGGTCGGCCGGAGCGACGGTGGTCTTTGAGCCGGTTAATCAAATCTCTCGCGCACGCAATCGCGGCGCCGCGGCGGCGACCGGCGACTGGCTGGTGTTCATCGACGCGGATTCGTATCCATCGGCGGAGCTGTTTGGCGAGGTGGCGGCGGCGATTCAAACCGGGCGCTGTGTGGCCGGCGGTTGTCTGGTGCGGCCCGACGGCTGGAATTTCCCCACGCAGTTGTTCGTGCAGGTCTGGAATGTGATCAGCCGTCTCACGCGCTGGGCGGCGGGCTCGTTCATTTTCTGCGAGGCGTCGGCGTTCCGACGCATCGGCGGTTTCAATCTCGACTTGTTCGTGACCGAGGAGATTGATCTGAGCAAACGACTGAAGCAATTGGCGCAGGAGACCGGAAAACAGATGGTCATTTTGCGCCGGCATCCGCTGATGACTTCGGACCGCAAACTGAAACTTTACTCGGCCCGCGAGGTTTTACGTTTTTCGGCGAACATGGTTTTTCGTCCGAAGCACACTTTGAAGGATCGCGCGGCCTGTCATCCTTGGTATGATGGCAGGCGCTGAATCCAGCGGAGTGGTGGAGAGGGCGGGTGTTGGAGTGCTGGAGTAATGGAGTGATGGGACTTGAATTGTTTAGCTCTCTGACCGGGTACGGAAACACCGTTTGGTGTCCCGGCTTTAGCCGGCCAGCACGACCTGCACACGCTAAAGCGTGGACACCAAACAGTGGAATCCGCCGGTCATCGCATTTCCGTATGCGTTCTCCGTGCGCGACCACTCCAACACTCCAGCGCTCCACCACTCCATTTGGTCCCATCTAGCCGCTTGCCAAGGGCGGCGGCGATTTGTTTAATGCCGGGGTGCTGCAACAACAAACGATTGGCAAGCCCGTCTCCTACTCCGGGATCGGCTTGCACAGCGGGAATCGGGTGGCGATGTCGTTCCTGCCGGGCGCGCCCAATTCGGGAATTCGTTTTCGAAGGGTTGATCTGGAGGGCAACCCGGAGATCGAAGCGCGCGTGGAGAACGTAAGCGAAACCACCCGCTCCACGACGCTTTCCAAAGGCAATATCAAGATCCACACGGTCGAACACGTGCTGGCGGCCTTGGCGGGTTGCGGCATCGACAATGCCGTCGTGGAACTGGACGCCAACGAGCCGCCGGTCGGCGATGGCAGCGCGCGCGAATATTGCCGGATGATCGAATCGGCGGGCCTCGTGCCGCAGGCGGACCGGCGCGAACCGTACACGGTGACGGCGCCCATCGAGTTGCAGATGGGAGAAACGGTGATGTCCATTTTCCCGAACGACACGTTCAAGATCACCTGCACGAGCGCGGACAAACAGGGACGGTTCACGCAGTTTTACAGTGTGGAACTGTCCCCAAAAACCTGGGAGCGCGAACTGGCCCACGCCCGCACGTTTTGCTTTTACGAGGAAATCGAGTTCCTGATCAAGAACGGCTTGATCAAAGGCGGCAGTCTCGAAAACGCCGTCGTCATCCGCGAGGACGCCGTGCTGACCAACGAGCCGCTGCGGTATCCCGAAGAATTTGTCCGCCACAAGATCCTCGACATCGTGGGCGATCTTTCGCTGCTGGGTCGTCCGCTGTGCGGTCATCTGATCGCGGTGAAGCCGAGTCACACCGCGAATTGTGAACTGACGCGGCAGATCAGCGCCCAGATGCGCAAGCCGCTCGTCGCCGCGCAGACGTTCGCGCCGCCGCCCGTCGCGCAAAGAAATTCAGCGACGACAGAGCTTTCGTCGATTGACAACCCGATCCAGGACGGCCGCATGCTTGACATCGCCCAAGTGTTGAAGATTCTGCCGCACCGTTACCCCTTCTTGATGATTGACAAGGTGACGAAGATCGAGGGCAACAAGATCACCGCGTTGAAAAACGTCAGCGTCAACGAGCCGTATTTTCAGGGGCACTTCCCCAATCACCCGATCATGCCCGGCGTTTTGCAACTGGAAGCGGTCGCGCAAGCGGCGGGCATTCTCATGCTCAAGCAGGCCGAAAATGCGGGCAAGCTCGCCTATTTCATGTCGGCAGAGAATGTGAAGTGGCGCAAACCGGTGCGGCCCGGCGAGACGCTCACCATCAGTGTCGAACTGACCAAATCGCGCGGCAAGATCGGCAAGGCCAAGGGCGTTTGCTACGTCGATGGCGACGAAGTGAGCGAAGCCGAGGTGACGTTCATGCTGATGGACGGCTGAGGTAATGTTGCTTTCGCGATCTGCGATTCATCTCTGTATGACCCATCCAACCGCCGCCATCCATCCGCAAGCGCAGATTGGCACCAGTTGCGAGATCGGGCCGTATTGCGTCATTGGGGAGACTGTTGAGCTTGGTGAGGGTTGCCGCTTGCATTCTCACGTGGTGATCGATGGTCACACGCGGTTGGGAAAAGGGAACGAAGTTTTTCCGTTCGCGAGCATCGGTCTGCAGACGCAGGATTTGAAATGGAAGGGCGGCATCACCAGAACGGAGATCGGCGACCACAACACCTTTCGTGAATACGTCACCATCAACAGCGCCACCGGCGACGGCGAAGCAACCACCGTTGGTTCGCACAACCACATCCTCGCGTACTCGCACATTGCGCACAACGTGACGCTCGGCAGTCACGTCATCATGTCGAACGTGGCCACGCTCGCGGGACATGTCACGGTGGAGGATTACGCCGTGGTCGGCGGCCTCGCAGCCATTCACCAGTTTTGTCGCATCGGGAAAATGGCCATCATCGGCGGCTGCTCCAAGGTCGTGCAGGACGTGCCGCCCTTCATGCTGGCCGACGGCAACCCAGCCGAGACGCGCACCATCAACAAAATCGGCCTGGAACGCAACGGAGTTTCGGAGGAAGCGCAGGCAGCCTTGCGTCAGGCCTACAAAATTTTGTTTCGGGAAGGCCTGACGATTCCCAACGCGCTGGCGCGGATTGAAGCCGAGTTGCCTCAATTGCCGGAAGTGCAGCACCTCGTCCAGTTTGTCCGGGCCAGCGGGCGCGGTATCAGCAAGTGACGTGATTCTGTCATGACGTTATCACCGGCGGCGCGGGCGAAACATTTCTGCGTGACCGGAACTTCCACCAGCGGACATGCCGTTGAGCCGGCTCGAATCGTTCCGTGGCGAGCGAGCGAAGATGTCGGCGCAATCCTTGATTGGCCCGCGTGAAAAATATCAAGTTGATGAAAATCCCCAAGGCAAACCAAACAAGGATGGTCGTTTCAGTTTGGATGTTGAATCGACGAGTACTAAACTGGAGCGCCTCCAGAAACATCCCGCCAACGTAAAACAACACCCAGGGCAGAATCAGAATGCGCGCGACGGCCGAGCCGGTGGCGCGGTTGGCGTCCTTGGCCTTCAACCCCAGCCACATCCCCACCCAACTCAACGTGTAAACATCGGCCACCAGCATTCCCATGCCAGCGAGGAACACCAGCGTCCGGGTGCTTTCATATTTCAAGTTTATGAGGAACAGAAAGTCCGCCAGCAGCACGATCAAGATCGGACCGAGGAATTGTCTTCGCAAAGCCAGCAATTGTCCGCGCAGAATTTCGGACACGCTCAGCGGAGTGGACAACAACAATTCCAGCGCGCCGCTCTGACGATCGTGGTTGAGGCGTTGGCAGGCTTCCGTGGCGACCCAGATTTTCAACACCGAGTGCAAGAACAACGCCGTCATCACATAGGTCACTTCTTCGAGCCAGTCATTTTTCAGTTCGGCCAGTCCCCACAACCAGACGACCGCCGACAGTCCCAAAAAGGCCCATACATACGTTGGCTTCAGACGGTCGCGACCCGCGAGCCAGAAAAAAGGGTTCACGTTCATCAAGCGTTCCCGAAACGCTTTCCGTTCGGCGGGTCCGCCGTAACTCCACTGCTTCCAGCGTTCCCGCCAGCGCAGTCTGGCAACAGTTGCCGGATTGTCCTGCCAGGCGTGCGGCAGCCGCGCGCTCGCCAGCGCCAGCAAACCCCAGCTCAACGAATGTGTCGCCAGCAACGACCACCAGAAATTGGGATCGAGCGAAGGGAGAAACGACGCAGCCGAAGCCAGGTAGAAGGCGTAAGCCGGGCTGGGCAACAAGGCATAAACCGGTTCGCCCTGCCATTTCAGGACATACTGGTCAAAGAGCGCTCCACCCAATGGAATTCCGCCGGTGATGAACAGAATCAAGATGACGGTGTTGCCAACCGCATTCCGCTCGTTGCGCACCAGGGAGGAGACCCACATACCCGCCGCGAGCGAAAGAAATAGCGTGTTCGCCAGCACCAGCACCATGCGCCAGAATTGGACGCCGGCCACACCGCCCAGCAACAACGGAATTGCCAGCACGGGAAAGATTCCCAACAGTCCGTAAAACGAATTTAAGGAAGTGGCCGCCAGTTTGCCCAGCACCACGTCATAACCTTTCAGGTCGGTGAGGAACAACAACCCCAGCGTGCCCTCGCGTTTTTCTTCGCTGAGACAATCCGCCGTGTTGCGCGCCCCGGCCACCAGACAGTAGATGAATGCGAACGTCGAGAGCGTCATGAAAATGTTCCGGCTTAATTCGGAGGGGGAGGGCTGCCGGCCAAATTGCGAGAACGTCAGCATCCAACCGGCCGCGCAGATGGAAATCAGCGCCGCGATCACGCGCGTCCAGTAAGTACCACGCCGCCGGGCCGCCACGCGCAGTTCACGCGCCACTATCGGTAGGAATGTCATGCTCGATGATCCACCACAGCATGAGGAAGACGCGGCGAGTTGGCAATCTTTCAAGCGTTGGAGCGCGTTCAAAAGTAGCATCTGGACAAAGTCACCGTTTGGAGTTCCGCCTTCAGGCGGCCAGGCCAAGAGTGATGCATCGGACCGCCTGAAGGCGGGACTCCAAACCTCCAACCCCTTTGCTCGCGAGCCGAATCGGGCTGCACGTTGAACACGCGTCGAAAAACTCTATTTCTTCCCGCTGGAATTTCTGGCTTACTGATGACCATGGACAAAGTCCTGCCACCGCTCACACCCGGCACGCTCTACCTCGTCGCCACGCCCATTGGAAATCTCGAAGACATCACGCTGCGCGCGTTGCGGACGTTGAAGGAGTGCGACGTCGTCGCGGCCGAGGACACGCGGCGCACCGGACAACTGCTGAAGCATTACGGCATTTCCAAACCGCTGCTCAGCTACTTTCAGTTCAACGAAGCCCGGCGCAGCGAAGAAATCATCGCTCGCTTGCAGCGCGGCGAGAAGGTGGCGCTGGTGACCGATGCGGGCAGTCCGGGCATCAGCGATCCCGGCGAACGGGTCGTGCGCGCGGCGCGGGCGGCGGGTCTGCGGGTCGAGGCGGTGCCCGGTGCGTGTGCGCTGGTGGCGGCATTGACGGCCAGCGGCCTGCCGACGGATGAATTTCATTTCATCGGTTTTCTCCCGCACAAATCCGGTCAACGCCGCAAGCAACTGGAAGCGTTGAAATCGTTTGCGGGAACGCTGGTGCTCTACGAATCGCCTTACCGGATTGAAAAGCTGTTGGGTGAACTGGCGGGAATCTTTCCGGAGCGAACGGTAGTTTTGGCGCGTGAGTTGACCAAGAAGTTTGAGGAATTCTTGCGCGGCACTCCGCCGGAGCTGTTGGCCATCGTCAAAAAGCGCTCGCTCAAAGGCGAGTTTGTGGTACTCGTCGCGCCCACGTCATGATCCACGACTGACGCCGTCGTCCCAGCCGAATCAGAAGATTACTTTGCTTTGGCGGCCCGGACTTTCGCCCAACGCGCCTTGGCCGCCAAAGAGATCCGCTTGCGTGCAGCCGGGCTCATTTTCCGCCTCTTGCGAGCCGGGTTGGTACCCGGTCCGCGCAGCCCCGCTGTGGTGATGCTCGCGAGCTTTGCTTCAAGACGCTCGATTTCTGTCTTCAAGGCGAGAATGCGTTTCAACTTCGCCGCGGGCAGACTGAGTAATTCGTTCATGTTCATAGAGCAGGTATCCTAAGTAATTGCTTGGAGAATCCAAGCTCGAATTCAGCCCAAGCGATTCCCCGAGGTGCCATTGCAGTTTTCCGAAGTGAGCGAGGGAGCGGAGCATACTCAAGTCGCGATCAATTCCCCGATCACATGCCCGTGAACGTCTGTGAGTCGGCGGTCGATGCCGTTGTGGCGGAATGTCAGCTTCGTGTGGTCGATCCCGAGCAGATGCAAAATCGTGGCGTGAACGTCGTAGCAATAGGTCGGGTTCACGACGGCCTTGTAAGACCATTCGTCACTTTCGCCGTAGCTCACGCCGCCTTTCACGCCGCCGCCGGCCAGCCAGTTGGTGAACGTAAATGGATTGTGGTCGCGCCCTTTCGCGCCCTGGCTGCACGGCATCCGGCCGAACTCCGTCGTCCACAGCACGATGGTGTCGTCGAGCAGGCCGCGCGCTTTGAGGTCTTTGATGAGAGCGCCGGTCGGTTTGTCCATGCTGGTGGCCATGTCGAGATGGTCGCGGGCCAGGTCTTCGTGGCTGTCCCAGTTGCGGCGGGGAAAACCGTTGTCCGCGCCGCTCCAAAGTTGCACAAAGCGAACGCCGCGTTCGAGCAGCCGTCGGGCGATCAGACAACTCCGTCCAAAGTCTCCGGTGATTTGTTCATCGAGACCGTAAAGTTTTTTCGTGGCGTCGGACTCGCCGGACAGGTCCATCACCTCCGGCGCGCTGAGTTGCAGCTTCGCGGCGAGTTCGAAGGAAGCGATGCGGGCGTCGAGCCGCGAATCACCGTCGCGAGTCGCGAGATGTTGCTGATTCAATTTTTGCAGCAACGCCAGTCCTTCCTTCTCGCTTTCCGGCGTGATGAATTTGGCCGAGTCCGGCGGGAACAGATCAAAAATCGGATTGGGTTTGCCGACGCGGATCATCGTGCCTTGATGCGCGGCGGGCAGAAAACCAGAACTCCAGTTGGCCGGGCCGCCCGGCGCAAAGCCGCGCGGATCGGGCAACACAACGAACGTCGGCAGGTTGTTGTTCAGGCTGCCGAGGCCGTAGGAAATCCACGCGCCCATGTGCGGAAAACCGGGCAGCACGAAGCCGGTGTTCTGCATGTAGGTTGCCGGGCCGTGGACGTTTGACTTGCTGATCATGGAATGGATGAACGCGATGTCGTCGGCACACGAGCCGATGTGCGGCACGAGGTCATTGATCCATTTGCCGGACTGACCGTACTGCTTCCAGCCCCACGGACTTTTCATGCAATTGCCCGGATCGCTTTGAAACAGTTCCACTTTTTCGCCCGGATCAAATTTCTCCCCGTGGCGTTTGATCAGCGCCGGCTTGTAGTCAAACGTGTCGCACTGGCTGGCGGCACCGGACATGAAAAGCTGCACGACGCGCTTGGCCTTGGCGGGATGGTGCAGGCCCTTCAACACACCGGTCGTAGTCGCGCTCGTGAGAGCACGGGAAGAATCGGGTTCCGCAGCCAACAATCCTTCCGTCGCCAGCAGATGCGTGAGCGCGATCCCTCCCAACCCGCCGCCGAACCGCCAGAGAAACTCGCGGCGGTCGATGAGACTCGCGTCCTCTGCGCCCAATGACATAGGATTCTCTTTTGAGTCACAAATGTGACGGTTCATAACCGGGTCGTCTCCTGGGCTGAAGTTGGGCAGTTGAACGTGCTCGGTCTGTCTCTCTCGCTCCGAGAGGAACGAGCGGGGAGAGAGTCGGAGAGAGGGGCCAGCCAGAAAAAAACGCCTCCTCTCCCCGGCCCTCTCCTGCACTTTACGGAGGAGAGGGAGAAGAACCTGCTCGCGGCCGGTTGACGGACACAAATCGGGAACATGAACTTGCGATCGTCAAAACTTTCGGTGGATCTTGTAGCCGTGGACGTCAGTCCGCGCATTTCCAGTTTGGGAGAAGTCGGCGCCGACTCACGTCGGCGGCTACTATTTGAGGAAAGCGCTGGGGTGACAGGATGCTTGGTTCTCATAGAAATGGTTCAATCCACAAACAAGAATTCATTGCTGTTGAAAATTACGCGGCAAAGGTTGGGCAACCCAAATTTCTTCGCGTAAGCGATCAGGAGTTTTGATTCGTCAGGCCGCGGCGACCGGTTCAACGCCAGTTGATAAGCCGCTTCGATCTGCTTCGACGGGTCAGGACTCATGCTGTTGATGCGTTCGGCGAAATGCTCGCATTGCTTGAGCACGAACGGATCGTTCAGCAGCGCGAGCGCCTGGAGCGCGGTGATGGTCGTGTTGCGTTTGGCCGTGAGCAATGAAGGATCAGCGCTGTCCAGGCAATCCATGAACGGATCGGGCACGCTGCGCACGATGAACCGATAAATGCTGCGTCGGTAGCTTCCGGCACTGTCCACGTCAAAGCGCCCGTAGTCATAGACCGGGGAGTGGTCGTCCTTGAAATAGAACTGTTGAACGGACGGCCCACCCATCGTCGGATCGAGCTTGCCATTGACAAACAGAATGGAGTCGCGCACCTCCTCGGCGTCGAGGCGTTGACGGTTCATGCGCCAGAGGAAACGGTTGTCGCCATCAAGGTGCGCGGATTGCGGATTGTTCGAGGACGACTGGCGGTAGGTCGAGCTGGTGACGAGGAGTTTGTGGAGTTGTTTCAGCGATTCGCCGTTGTCGAGAAACCAGCAGGCCAGCCAGTCCAGCAATTCGGGATGCGTCGGCAACGCGCCCATGTGACCAAAGTCGTTCGGCGTATCAATGAGGCCACGCCCGAAATGATATTGCCAGACGCGGTTGACGATGGAGCGGCGCGTCAGAAGATTCTTCGGGTCGGTGATCCATTTCGCCAACGCCGCGCGCCGGCTGCCTTCGTCGTCGGGATCAGCGATGTCCAAGTGGCTGTCCAGGCCGGGCAGACAGCTCAGCGCACCCGGCGACATCAATTTGCCGGGGCGCTTGACGTCGCCGCGCGAAAGCAGATTCACCGGTCGCGGATTTCCGGCGGGATGAAAACTGCCTTCAGCGGAGAAATCATTGGCGGCGGCATAAACGATTTTCGGTGTTGGCAAAGCGGCGAGTTGACTCTTCACTTCCGTCAACCGGTCATTCGTTTCGCGAAGCTGGTTCCTCGTTGGCTCGTCCAGCAATGATTCGACCAAGGCTTTTCGCTGCTCCTCAGATTGCTTCACGGCGTCCTCGGCTTCCTGCCGTCTGGCCTTTTGATCTTCGGATTCATTGACTTCGCCGAGCCGGTTGCGACTGTTGCAATCGTCCACCAGATACGCCTTGGCCCAGCGTCCGCTTTCAATGGAATCGAGCGCGGTCACGTTCGCGCCCAGCGCGACGTTCGTGCCGCCGGAAAAAATCTGAAGCTCGCTCAACGCGAAAACATAATCCTTCGTCCGCTCCCAAAGTTTGGTGGCCGTCACACGGACGAACCGCGCGGTGCGATTGGTCGCGGAAATGACGACCGGCTTGGCCAACGGATTCGTGAAGTCAGCAGCAGTGTGATCTTCAAGCGTGGTTCGCTTGCTGAAGTTCGCTTCGTCCGAAATGTCCAACCGGAAGCGCACGGGAAAACCGAAGCCGGGCGTGTCCGCAAAATCCGTGGGCCGCGCCGGGTGCAGGCGGACCTCGTCGAGCGGCAGGCTTTTCCCCAGATCAACCTGCACCCACTTCTCAACGTCGGGCGAGGATTCGATGCCGCTGTGATAGCCGTTGCTGTGGCTGGTCTTGGTGGGTTTGGGCAGTGCAGCGAGTTTGTCCTTTTGTTCCTTGAGCCGCGCATCAAGTTTTTCAAGTTCCGGGCTGGTGAGCTTGGCCACCGCTTCGTTCAACGATTTCAGTTTTGCTTCGAGCGATTTCTTTTCCGCGTTCAACGTTTTCCGTTTCGCATAAATCTCTTTGTCCATGTCGAACTGGCGGTTGGCGCGATCGACTCCGGCGAACACCGCCTGCAAACTGTAATAATCCTCCTGCCTGATGGGATCGAACTTGTGGTCGTGACATCGCGCGCAATGCACGGTGAGGCTTTGAAATGTGGACATCGTCGTCATCACCATGTCGTCGCGGTCGTTGTAACGCGCGATTAAACCATCAGTCTTGGTGATCGGCAGTTCGACGTGACCGACAAAATCCCACGGGCCGGCGGAGATGAAACCGAGCGCCGGAATTTTCTCCGGATGATTGGGGAACAACACATCGCCCGCCAGTTGTTCCTGGACGAATCGCGAGTACGGCGTGTCGTCGTTGAAGGATTGGATGACATAATCGCGATACGGCCAGGCGTTGAGGCGCGGCTTGTCCTTGTCGTAGCCGTGCGATTCGCCGTAGTGAACGACATCGAGCCAGTGGCGTCCCCAACGTTCGCCGTAACGCGCTGAAGCTAGCAGGCGATCCACCAGCCGTTCGTAACCATCCGACCGGCGGTCAGCGATGAATGCGGCGACTTCCTCTGGCGTCGGCGGTAATCCGGTCAGATCAAAACTGAGGCGGCGAATCAGAGTCCGACGATCTGCTTCAGGCGACGGCTTCAACTTTTCTTTTTCAAGCCGGGCGAGCACGAAGAAGTCGATGGGATTGCGCGCCCATCTCTTGTTTTGGACTTTTGGAATGGCCGGACGGCTGGCAGGTTGAAAGACCCAGTAATCGCTTTTTGATTTGACCGTTTTCGCGTCGATGCCCTCGGGCCACTTGGCGCCTTGATCGATCCACGCCCGCAGCAAACCGATTTGTTCCGCCGTCAGCCGCTCGCCTTTCTGCGGCATCTGCATGTCTTCGACTAGCCCGGCGACAAAATGAATCAAAGGACTTTCGGCGCTTTTGCCGAACACGATGTCCTGTCCATGTTCGCCGCCTTTCAATGCGGCGGCTTTGACATCGAGGCGAAATTCGGACTTTTGTTTTTCCGGGCCGTGGCACTTGTAGCAACTGGCTTCGAAGATGGGGCGGATGTCTTTGACGAAATCAACGGCCTTGCTGGAAGGCGGCGGCAGTTTGGATGCGTCGCCGAGTGTCGGAGCGGCTGACCGCAAATTGGATGCGCCAGCTAAAATCAGCATCAGGATGAACACTCTCCCTGGCAACCATCGACCATTGGTTAGAGACAAACGCTCGCCCTCACCCCGGCCCTCTCCCCCAGGAGAGGGAGTTCCTGCTGGATCGCGTTTGAACCATGCCGAGCGGTGATTGCAGCAAGCCGCCAAGATGGACTGAAAACAGACAAAGTTTCCCCCTCTCCTGGGGGAGAGGGTTGGGGTGAGGGCGGACTCAGTCTCTGACTTCATACCCTTAATTCTATTGCGGTGATCCTCGAGACAGGCGACAGCGTCGTCGCACTTGATTAATCACGCCGCCGGAATACATACGCGGTTTCAACGCAAATTTGATCTACACGAACTTGCCGGGATTCAGGATACCGTGCGGATCAAGGGCCATCTTAACGACTCGATGCAACGAGCGCAACTCCGGCGAAGCCGCGAGCGGCCACCACGGTTTCTTGGCCAGGCCGATGCCGTGTTCGCCGGTGATGACGCCGTTCCAAGCGAGCACCTGTCGGAACAAATCATCCAGCGCGGCGTCGGAACGCGACCGCGCACCCGGCTGCGTTAGATCCACCATGACGTTGACGTGAATGTTGCCGTCGCCGGCGT
Source organism: Verrucomicrobiota bacterium (assembly GCA_016200005.1). Taxonomy (NCBI): domain Bacteria; kingdom Pseudomonadati; phylum Verrucomicrobiota; species Verrucomicrobiota bacterium. The sequence continues at coordinate 71,588 of JACQFP010000016.1, forward strand.
GACCGAAACACGCGACCGGCAGTTTGTGCTTCTTCTGCAACCGGGCGGTGAAGTGAAAGAGGTCTTCCAAGCGACCGCGCGGCACCACGATGTCCTCGTTCAATTTGGTCAGGCCGGTGTCGCGCAGGGCGTAGGAAAATTCGCGGCGCAACTGCCAGAGGTTTTCGCACGCTTTATTCCCGAACCCGCGTTGAACGAAGCGCGGTCGTTGACGGCGGACGATCTTCTCCAATTCCCGGATTTCGGTTCGCACGGAATTTTCCTGGCCGTCGAGTTCCACGATCAAGTGCGCCTGGCACCCGTCGAGTCGTCGGCTGCCGGTGCGCTGGCGGGCCGCCGCCAGCGTGAATTCATCGGCAATCTCCAGCGCGCAGGGCAGAAGCCCGGCGCGGAAAATGGCGCGGATGGTTTTCGCGGCATCTTTCATGGCGCCAAATCCAATCGCCAGACAGGCGCGGAACGGCGGGCGCGGCAGCAGTTTCAACGTGGCCTCCGTCACCACACCGAGCAATCCTTCCGAACCGACGAACAAGCGATGTAGTTCGAAGCCGGTCTTGTTTTTATGCGTCCGGCTGCCGAGCCTGACCGCCGAGCCGTCGGCCAGCACCACTTCCAGTCCAAGCACGTAATCGCGCGTGACGCCGTACTTCAAACAGCGCGGCCCGCCGGCATTGGTGGCAATGTTCCCGCCCAGCGTGCAATCGGCGCGGCTGGCCGGGTCGGGTGGATAAAACAGTCCAATCTTCTCAACTTCCTCCTGCAAATCCTGAGTGATGACGCCGGGCTGGACGACGGCGACGAAATCGTCCGCGTGAATTTCCTTGAGGCGATTCATGCGGGCCAGCGACAGCGCGATGCCACCGCGCGTCGGCACGCAGCCGCCGACGTAACCGAAACCGGCGCCGCGCGCGGTCACGGGAATTCTGTGTTCATTGGCAAAACGAAGCAGCGTGGCTACGGACTTTGTGCTGCGTGGGATTGCGACAGCGTCAGGGTCTTGCGAGGCGAACCATTTGTCGCCGGCATATTGCCTGCAGGCGCATTGGTCGAGACGAATTTCGCCAGCGGGCAGAAGTTTTTGCAGCCGGGAGAGCGCTTTAAGCCGGGAAGATTTCATGCCGGAGGCGCATCGTCCGCAGCGAGAAACGCCTTGGCCTCCTCGGCCTCCTCGCTTGGAACTTGAACGCGGATGCCGCCGATGGCCATCGCGTAGCCATCCATGCTCAACGCGGCGAGTTCATCCGCTACGATCGCTTGGAAGCCCGCGGCATCGAGCCGGGCGCGGACCAGTTGCGCATCGGCCGGATTGAACGCTTTGAAAATGGTTACGAGTGACATTGAAAACTCCAGTTCAAGTGGCGAGCGGTGTCTTGAGGTCGGCGAACACGATGACACCGGCGCCAGTCTGCAACAAACTTTGCACCTGCACCTGCACCTGCTGGCCGATGAGGTTTTGCGCCTGATTGACGACGACCATCGTGCCGTCGCTGAGGTAACCGACGCCCTGACCTTTGTCTTTGCCTTCGCGCACAATGCGCAGCGAGAGCATTTCGCCGGGCAGCAGCACCGACTTGAGTGCTTTGGACAACTCGTGCAGGTTGACGTAGTTGACCGACTGCAACTCAGCAACTTTGCCGAGGTTGAAATCGTTGGTGAACAGTTTGGCCTTCAAGTTGCGGGCGAGCCGAACCAGCTTGGCATCGACCTCCGGTTCTTCAGGAAAATCTCCATCGTGAATCTTCACCTCGTTGTTGGTGTTGCGTTGGATGCGATTGAGCATTTCCAGTCCGCGCCGCCCGCGCGCGCGCCGGATCGGGTCGTCGGAATCCGCGATCTGCTGCAGTTCCCTCAAAACAAAGCGCGGGACGACGATCAGGCCTTCGAGGAAATTGGCCTCGATCAGGTCGGCGATCCGTCCATCGATGATCACGCTGGTGTCGAGCAGCAAAAGGTTGTCCGGCTTGTTCTGCGGCGCGAAGCGGACATAGGGAATGATGAGCGAGAAATCCTCCTTGTTGCTGCGCATGGCCAGCACCATGCCAATATAACTGAAGCCGAGGAAAGTCCCGAGCCGGATCAGCCAGCGGGATTTCCCCTCCACGTATTCAAACAGGCCGGATCGGTCAATCACCAGCGCGATCACCATGCCCAGCAGCAATCCGAAAGACGTGGCCGAAAAAGCCCGCAGCGAAAACCCCTTCAACATTTCGTCGATGGCGATGAGCAGCATCCCGAAGCAGAATCCGATGATCATGCCGATCAAGCCATTGCCGATCATCTCCGGGCGCACTTGTGTGATGGCAAAGCCACCGACTGTGCACAAAGCCAGAAACAATACGCGAATGGACCAGAGTGCCATAGGTTAATTGAATGGGTTTTTTGGCGGATACAACACCTGATTTGTTTGCGACTCGGTTCTGGGCGGTTTCGATTTCCACAAGATGCCCCAAAGTCCCAGCCGGTTCAAATTGCTGCTGGTGACCGCCAGGTTGCTGGCCAGCAGGGAGACGTGGTTTTTTAATTGTTCGTCTTTCAACAGGCCGCCCGCCAGTCCGTGGCCGGCCTGCAAGTCGTCCAGCAGATTCTTCAATATCACGGTCGAGGATTCAATGTTATTCACGGCGATGGAAATCTGGGCGCTGTTGGTTTTCACGACGACTTGGAGGTCGTCCCCCACCGCATTAAGCTGACCGGAGAAGCGGTACACGTTGCTGACCGAGGCGTCGATGGCCGCGCGGTTGGTCTCGATCATCGTGTTGATGCCGTCCACCGTGTTCAACGCGCGCTCGGATACCAACCGGAAATTTCCGGCGGTCGCAGAAAGATTCGTCAAGGTCTGTTCGTTGAGCACCAGCCGGTCAATGCGGCTGATCGCGTCATCGAGTTTCTTCGCCGTTTCGTCAATGCGCTGGATGAAGCCGGCGGCGGAACGGGCCACCTCCTGAATGTTGAACGGCTCGGGCGATTCCACTTCATCACCGTCGTTGAGAAGCTCCCCGGAATTATCACCCACAATGATCCCCACGTATTGGTCGCCCAGAAAGCCGGATTGCTCGATCACGAACCGCGCATCGCGGTGCACTTTGAAGTCTTTATAAATCTTGAGATAGATCGTCACGTGTTTGCCGTTGGGCGAAAGCTCGATGCGCGACACCGTGCCCACGGGCACGCCGGACATCAGGACGCTGGACCGAGCCTTGATGCCGGCCACATTGGCAGTCTTGAGTTTCAGTTCGTAAGTCGAGCGGAAAAAGGTTGTCCCCTTGCTGAATTGCAACAGCAGCCCCGCCAGCAGCAACAGTCCGAGGGCGACAAACAGACCGACTTTTTTTTCCAGGTTCGACTTGGCCATGTCAAAAATAATGTTCTTTCGGATCGGAAATCCCGTTGACGAAACGGTTCACCACCGGGTCGGGCGATTGAAAAATTTCGTCCGGCGTCCCGGTCACATAAATTTTTCCGTCGTGCAACATCATGATGCGCTGGCCGATCCGCCGCGCGCTACGCATGTCGTGCGTCACCACCACCGTCGTCACCTTCAATCGCTCCCACACGCGCAAGAGGAGCTGGTCGATGCTGTCCGCCACGATCGGGTCCAGCCCGGTGGTCGGCTCGTCATAGAGCACGATCTCCGGTTGATAGACAATCGCCCGCGCCAGGCCCACGCGCTTGCGCATGCCGCCGGACAACTCCGACGGTTTCTTTTCTTCCACGCCCGGCAACTCCACCATCTCCAGGGCTTCCCCGACCTTTTTTGCAATCTCCGTTTCCGTCAATTTCCCCAGCCGGCGCAAGGCGAACCCGACATTTTCCGCCACCGTCAAGGAGTCGAACAACGCCGCGCCTTGAAACAACATGCCGAACTTGTGACGCACCCGGAGCAACTGGCGTTCATTCATCCGGCCAATGTTTTCACCGTCCACCAGCACTTCGCCTGCGTCCGAAATCAAAAGCCCGATCAAATGTTTCAGCAAAATGCTCTTGCCGCAGCCGCTGCGCCCGATGATGACGACCGATTCGCCCGTTTCAATCCGAAAGCTCACGCCATCCAGCACGCGCTGCGGGCCGAAACTCTTTTTCAGATCGCGGACCTCAATCATAAGTAACTCAACAGTTCGCTCAGGGAGATCGTCAGAAAGAAGTTGGAGATCAGAATGGTGATCGAGGAATACACCACCGCTTCGGTCGTTGCGCGGCCCACGCCTGTCGAGGTGTACTTCAGCATGTTTTGCCACAAATAGGTCGGATCAATGCCCAACAAAAAAATGCCCAGCATGTAACCCGCCCCGATGCCCACCGCGATCGCTTCTGCGTTCAACAACGGCACCGCAATGATGGCCGACAACAAGCGCGGCACCACCAGATAATCGACCGGATGCGTGGCCAGCGTGCGCAACGCATCGATCTGCTCCGTCACCTTCATCGTGCCCAGTTCGGCGGCCATCGCCGCGCCGACGCGTCCCGCCACCATAAGCGCCGTCAGCACCGGGCCAAGCTCGCTCGCCATCGAAACACTCACGACCGCCAGCGTGGCGGTGTCCATCCTGACCTTGTGAAATTGAAAATAAGTTTGTGCGCACAGCACCATGCCGGTGAACGCGCCGGTGATCAGCACGACGGATTGGGATTTCACGCCGATGAAATGAAGCTGATAGGCCAGGTCACGCCAAATGACTTTGCGGGTAAACAGCGAATGGACGGCCTCCTGGCACAGCAAGGTGATGCGCCCCAGACCTTGCAACCACTCCGCGATCCACTTGTTGGCGAAGAAATTCATTGGCAATAAAATCCTAGCAAAGAGCAGTGGGCTTGGCCAGTGATTGATTGAATGGAGTGGGAGACGATTTCGAGGAGGATGAAAATGGGCACTCAGAATCCCGCGTCAGCGATGCCACCACCATGCCCAGTACATCCCGATTCAAGGGAGCAACCGCACACGGTAATAACGTTCCGCGTCGCCGACGGGACTGTCTATGTAGGAACTGGTGTTGTTTGTCGCCGTGAAATCTGGGAGGAGGGGCGTCCAGTTTGCGGCAGACAGCGAGGATGTATGTTCCACCCGATACGTTCCGTTCGTGAATGAAGACCAGCTCAATCCAATGTTGCCATTGGACTGGGTGAGGGAAGTGATCTGCGGCACTTGAGCCAATCGGAAAAAAAGGCCGACGTTTCCATCGAGCGACGGGTTACGCGCTACATCTCCCGTGACAGCGTAAAGATTTCCATCGTGCGCTAGCGTGAGTTCTGCGAATGGATTCTGAGCATTCGTGCCATCGAATCGCGCGACGACGATCAGCACGCCGTTTGTGGTCACGCTGTAAATAGTGCCAACTTCCCCAAAAGCCGAATTTGTGTTTAGTGTGCCATGCGAAGTGACGCCATAGAATTTGCCATCAGCCCCTTGCGCCACTCCTGAAAAAGGCCTTTTGCCGTTTGTTCCGTCGAAAGACGCCAGCGTGTTCAAGGTGCCGTCCGGCGTCATCTTGAACACTGTGCCATTGCTAAACGTCCCGCCTGTCGGGGTCGTTCCGTAAAAGTTGCCATCACTTCCCAGTGCCAAGCCGGCATAGGGCCTTGAGCCATTTGCGCCGTTGAACCAGACGAGCGTAGTCAGCAGACCATTTGTCGTGACTTTGAACACCGTGCCATTGCCGGTGTATGCGCCAGCAAAATTGCTGCCTCCATATCCTGTAGTGCCATAGAAATCTCCATCGGTTCCTTGAGCCAAGCCGAAAAGAGGGTTGCTTCCGTTCGTTCCGTTGAAAGAAAGCGACCATATCAGCGATCCGCCAAGGCTAATCCTGAAAATTGTACCCAAGCCGTTCGTTCCCTCCGGCGTAGTACCATATAAGCTCTCGTCGCTTCCTTGCGCCAGAGGGCCATTGGGCCCGCTGCCGTTTGTACCGTTGAAAGAAAACAGCGTGGTTAACACGCCGTTTGTTGTGATCCTAAACACTGTGCCGTTGCCACCAAACATTCCACTGTTCGTTCCCCCTTGTTGCGTCGTGCCGTATAACATGCCGTCGGTTGCAAGCATCAATCCACCAAAGGGATTATTGCCATTTGTCCCATTGAACGAAACCAACGGAGTCACTACACCAGCAGCTTTGATCTTGAAGACGCAGCCCAGCCCATTCGATCCGCCAAACCTGCTCGTACCGTAGAAATTACCATCGTTGCCCTGTACCAACCGACAAAAAGGATATTTCGGACCCGTCCCCGATGACGGAAATTCGTAAAACGATTGGAACGCATACTCAGCCCGTGCGGTCTGTGATGCAGCCGAACAAACGATCATCGTCCCAAGGACAAGGGCCGCCGAGCAACCCGCGCGAATGTTGAACTGGTTTTGCGAAAGAGAGCGAGTCGATTTGGAAAGTATCATAAGAGTTGAGAGCGGAATAAATTCACTCCCTCATTGACCAACCGAGCACCAGTTTAAGCAAAATTTTCGTGGACTGTCAAAATGAATGAAATAACCTGGACTGCTTCGGCAATTCCCAATGTTCGCCGAAGAAACCGGCGTCGGCGATGCCGCCGGGTGCGCGGGAGGAAACCGGCACGTTCACATCCACGATGGCAAAGTCCGGCAACTTGGGCACCTGCCGCGCGTTGTTCAACTGATCATATTCGCGGAACGTGAAGCCGCTGTTTAGCACAACGTAACGTTTCGGATTCAGCGGATTGGGATAAATCAGCACGGGCACGTGATGGTCGGGCGCATAAGTCCGGGTGCCCACGCGCAGTTCCGACGCGCTCCATTTGATCGGCAGCTTGTCCGCCACTCTGGCCAGCAGTTGGTTGCTCGCCGGATCGCCCCAGAGCACCAGGTTGCTCGCAGCGATGTCGGCATCGGTGATCTCGGTGTCGTCCTTCACGCGGGGTTCGCCGCGAAACTGCAACTTCCATTGTTCGATGGCGTGCGCCATTTCCGCCGCCGCCCATGCGCCGACTTTTTCGTTCATCGGTTTGCCGGTGGGACGCACCATGATGAACGAATCCATGAACGCGTCGTCAATCGGGCCTTGGAGACCGTGTTGCTTGCGCAACGTTCCATCGTCGGAGGAGGTCGCGGTTTCCCAACGTTTGCCATTCTTCCGGAAATGCGCTGTCCATGAGCGATCGGATAGCACGCGTGGCGCTGTCAGCTTGCGTCCGTCAATTTCAACTCTCGGTGGGCGCGTGTTGTCGAGCGGACACAGCCCCGGCGCGAAGTCCAGCGTCAGCGGCGAAACATTTTTCGTCGTCAGCTTCACGCTGTTGTTGTCGTCATCAAGCACGGCATCGACGCGTGCGCGTTCCCAATGTTGCTCCAGGCCATCCACCGTCACCCAGTTCATCTGGTTGTAACGGAGCGTCCAGGTCGTGAAGCGAATGTGATCGGGAACGGGATTGCGTCCGCGCCCCGCGATGCTGTCGATGCGGCGGTTGATTTCCGTCTTGGAATCCCGGTGATAGCTGTGAGCGGTTTTCGGCCCGATGATGTGGACCATCTCGATTCCTTCGGCGGCCAGCGCCTTGCCCATGATGTCGGCGGCCTGCTTCTGGCTGTCGATTTCGCCGCTGTAGGCGACGGTGGGACAGTTGAAGAGGTTGACGGCGTAATCGGTGCAATCGTAAAGGTGCCAGAGTTTTTTCTCGTACCACGTCGGCGCGAGCGTTTCCTTTTGAAAGACCTTCAGGAACTCCGGCGTCTCGGAAAACCCGGCGCCCGGCGCCGCCGCCGCCCACAGCCCTGCGTAATGAACGGCGATATGCCAGCACGCCGCGCCACCGAGAGAAAAGCCGCGCACGACAAGCCGGTTTTCGTCAATCGGATAATGTTTGCGCACGTTGTCCAACGCTTCAAACACATCGACTTCGCCCGCGAACTTGTTCCCGTTGCAGTAACGTCCATAGAGATGCAGCACGAACGTATCGGGCGGTGTGAATTCGCCCGGCGACCTTTGCCGGCCATTGATGAAATCCAATTCCGTCAGCGTCTCGCCGCGTCCGTGAAACCAGAGATCCAGCCGATGCGCGCGGCCCGAACCGGCTTGATAGGTGGGCGGCACAACCAAACCGTAGGGCTGCACCGAGCCGTCGATTTTGGAAACATAACCGCGGACGATCAAGCCGGTGGCAGTCGTCCAGGGCGCCTTGCCCTCGCGCAACGACTGGGCGCGTTCGTGACCTTGCTTCAGAAAGTCGCGGGCGATTTGGGTCTGGTTCGTTCGGTAAAATTCGTTATAGGCCAGCGCGTAACGGACGGCGTTGTGGAAAATCTGAACGTCCGGCAGCAACTCCAGCAGTGCGGGCTTCGACAATTCCGCGCGGAGCGAATCAATCTCCCTGCCGAGTTCGGCCACACCTACCGTGAGTTCCGCGCGGTCAGTTTCCGGAATGGCCACGCCTGGCGGCGGAACAGGGCGGACTTTGTCCGGCAGATTGTCCGACAGCCCGTCGGCGCGGCAAGCGGTAGCGCAAAGGAAGGTGGTCAAAAAAACGAGGCAATGTTTGTTCATAAATTATTTTTTCGCGTGGACGCAACAACGTGCTCCGGCTTCGCCAATGGACCGATGCATTCGCCGCCAGGTTTTGGACTGCGCCAGTCCTCTGGCGCTTTCTGTCGGGCGTTCTTCTTCCAAAAGCGGCAGAGGACTGCCGCAGTCCACGACGCTGGCGCGCCAGAAATGTTCATGGTCCCGCTTGCGCCGTGCGCTGTTCCTCGCCGCGACGTTTTTGGAAGGGCGTGCTCTTGACCACTTCAAGCACGAGCGCAGAAAACTTGTAATTGTTTTTTGCCAGTCCCTTTGAAATCTGGTCGATGGCGCACTTGTCGTAATGTTCCAAGCCGCGCCCCAACGCATACGTCAGCATTTTTTCTGACAGGCAGCGGATGAAGTCCTCCTTTTTCTTTTTCACGAGCAAGTCGCGAAACTCGGCCACGCCATTGAAGGATTCACCGGTGACCAGTTCGCCGGACGCGTCGATGGGAAAGTTTCCATCCTTTTCGCGCCACTTGCCGATAGCGTCGAAATTTTCGAAGCCAAAACCAATCGGGTCCATGCGCGCGTGGCAGCCGGCGCAGTTTGGATCGGCGCGATGCTGTTCCATGCGTTGACGCAGCGTGCCGGACAGAACTACTTCTTTGGCCTCACTCAATTCCGGCACGTTGCCGGGCGGCGGTGGCGGCGGCGTGCCGAGCAGGTTTTCCAAAACCCATTTGCCGCGTTTGACTGGCGAGGTGCGGGTTGGGTTCGAAGTGATCGTCAGTATGCCGGCGTGCGTCAACACGCCGCCGCGCTGTTTGCCGGCGAACGTGACGCGCTGAAATTCATCCCCTTTGACGCCCGCGATGCCGTAATGCCGGGCCAGACGTTCGTTGAGGAAAGTGTAATTCGCGTCGAGGAAGTCGAGCACGCTGCGGTCTTTGCGCATGATGTAGGAGAAGAACGACTTGGTTTCCTTCTCCATCGCGCGTCGCAGATCGTCGTCAAAGTCCGGGAATTGTCCGTGGTCGGGCGAGACCATTTGCAGATTGCGGATTTGCAACCATTGGCCGGCGAAGTTGTCCACCAGCGCTTCGGACTTGGGATCGTTCAACATCCGTTTGACCTGTGACTCCAGGTTCTTCCGCAACCGTCCGTGCTCGGCGAGTGCGAAGATTTTGTCGTCTGGCATGGTGCTCCAAAGGAAATAAGAGAGCCGCGATGCCAGCGCATATTCATTGACGAGGTGGATGGATTTCGGATTGTCCGGTTCGGGTTGGAGTTCGCCACGAAACAGAAAGTGCGGTGACACCAAAACGGCTTGCAGCGCCAGCTTGATTCCTTTTTCAAAACTCTCGCCCTGCTGGTCGGCCAGTTCGACGAACTTGACCAGTCGCTCCACCTCGTTGGTGGAAACCGGACGCCGAAAGGCGCGTCGGGCAAAATTGCCGATGATCTCGCGGGCGCAGGCCAGTTTCGTCGTCGGTGTCGGCTGGCGGATGAAAATGCGCTTGTGCGTTTCCGGCAACATCGGCGGCCCGGGCGGGCCGACCACTTCAAGATAGTCGATGATCAGGTTGCGGTCGCGATTGTCGGGATTCGGGTCGTCGGGGTTGACGTAGTTGTTGATGTAAGCGGCGGCGAGTTTTTTTTCGCCGGCCTGAATCGGCACGCGAATTTCATAAATCGCCGGTGCGTTCTCCACCGCCTTGACATCAAAAACCTTGACCGCTTTGCCATCGAGACGGAACTCCATGCGCGCCGGGTCCGGTCCGGCTTGCTGCCCAAAGGCCCGCGCGCGCAGCGTATATTCGCCGTCCTTGGGAAATTGGAACGGAGTGAACACCTCCCCTTCGCGGGTCAAAATGCGCGCGCCATTCCCATACTCACTACCGGGCGCGGTCGATTCCAGTTTACCGGCGGGAAACTTGATGGCCGGCCCGTTGGTGGAGGGATTGATTACGATGGCGGAGCCAAGAATCTTGTCCGCCACCGCCATGTATTTCTCCAACAGAATGGGCGGCAACGACAGCACGTCGCCGATATTGTCGAAACCATAACCCACGTCATCGGCGGGGAAATCATCGGCCGGTTGAAAATCGACGCCGACCAGGTCGCGGATGGTGTTGTTGTATTCGACGCGATTGAGGCGGCGCAGCGTGACGCGTCCGGGATCGGGATGATCGCAATCGCAGTGGAATACTTTTGCCTCGATCCACCGGGCGATTAAATCCCGTTGTGCCTGGGTGGGCTGAGGTTTTCTCTCCGGCGGCATTTCATGAGTGCGGACGTGGTGGAGCACAGTTTCCCAAACTTTCGGATTTTTCAGAACCGCGGCTTCGTCCGAGAATGCCTGCAAGGAGAGGCCGCCCTTTTTCTTTTTGTCGCCATGACATTCGTAGCAGTACTTGCTCAACACCGGTTTGACATCGGCTTGAAAGGCTGGCTGCTTTTCCCTTAGGCTGAATTGGACGACGCCCAGAAACACGATGGGCACCCCGATGATCGCCGCCAGTTTTAAGATGGAGTCGCGCACGGCCACGTTTTCAAGCCTAGACGCATCGCCGGCAAATTTGGAGAAGATTCTTTGAGCAATCCTCTTAACGACTTAAGCTCCAGCGTTGCTCGCGAACCGGCATTGCGCCTGCGAACGCGGTTCACGATTGCCGGTTTTCCTGATTTGGATGAAGGCCGAATTGGATAAGCTTCTCGCGGACGGTGAGGCGGGAAACGCCCAGCCAGCGCGCTGCCCGGGCTTGATTGCCACGGGCCAGTTGGATGGCTTGACTGAAAATCTCGTGCTCGGCGGCTTTCAATAAATCGGCGTGAGCATCGGACGATTCACCGCGCTCAGCCGCCGCCAGTAATTCGGCGGCGTACTCGCGCAGGGACAGCTCCGTCACGTGGCCCAGGCTTTCAATCCGGGATATTGCGGTCCGCACATGATTGAGATCGATCGTGTAGTCCCGCGCCAGCAACAGGACCTTGCGCACCACATTTTCCAGTTCACGCACGTTTCCCGGCCAGGCCTGCAATTGGAGGAATTGGAGCGCGTCAGGGTGTATCGAGGGCGACGCCACGCCCAGCTCGGCGCCATACTTGTGGAGAAAATATTTGACGAGGTCGGGAATATCCTCCTTGCGCTCGCGCAACGGCGGCAGAAAGAGACTCGCGACATTGAGTCGATAGTAAAGGTCTTCGCGAAATTGCTTTTGCTGGATCGCGCTTTCGAGGTCGCGGTGCGTCGCGGCAATCACGCGGACATCCACGGGAATGGTTTCGCGGCCGCTGAGTCGTTGCAGGCATTTCTCCTGCAACACGCGCAGGAATTTCACCTGGGTGCTCAGACTCAAGTCACCGATTTCATCGAGGAAGATCGTGCCGTGGTCTGCCTGTTCAAACCGGCCGATCCGCCGGGCGTCGGCACCGGTGAAGGCGCCGCGCTCGTGGCCGAACAATTCGCTCTCCAGCAGCGTTTCGGGAATCGCGGCACAATTGATGGCGATGAAGGGTGCGTTGGCGCGATCACTGTGTTGGTAAATGGCGCGGGCAATCAGTTCCTTGCCGGTACCGGTTTCGCCGCGAATGATTACGTTCACGGGCTTGGTCGCCAGCCGGCCGATTTCCTTGTAAATACCTTGCATGGCGCGGCTGTTGCCGACGAGGGCATCGCCAGTGAGGTTGCCAGTGCCCAACTCCACCGGCGCGGACATGAGCCGGCTGCTGGCAACGGCTTTTTCCACCAACTCGAGCAATTCCGTCATCTCAAACGGTTTGAGCAGGTAGTCGTACGCGCCGGACTTGGTGGCTTCAATGGCGGTTTGGGTGGTGCCGTGCGCCGTCATCAAGATGATGGGCAGTCGCGGTTGCGCTTCGTGCAACTTGCGGACCAACTCCAAGCCATCCAGTCCGGGCAGTTTCAAATCGGTGATCACAACCTCGAAAGTGCCCGGGCCGGCGCCGGCCAGGCCAGTGTCGCCCCGTGATTCCAGAACCACTGCATGACCTTCGTCGGCCAGCACCCGCTGCAGCATGGCGGCAAGACCGGGGTCGTCTTCGATGAGCAGGATTTTGGCGGGTGTGTTCACTCGTGGTAGCGGGGCAGGACGACGCCGAAGGTTGTTCCGCGGTTCAACTGGGTCTGGTATTGGAGCGCGCCCCCGTGCTTTTCGACAATGCGGGAGGCAATGGGCAGCCCCAGACCAGTGCCGCCCTCCTTGGTGGTGAAGAAGGGATCGAAGAGGCGTTTCTCCACTTCGGGAGGAATGCCCTTGCCGGTGTCAGCCACTTCAAGGATGACCGCGTCGATCGTCCGATCCCCAAGTCGCTTGGTGTCGCAGCGCGTCCGCAAGGTCACGCCGCCGTTATGGCCGACACTGTCGGCGGCGTTTTGCACCAGATTGATCAAGACCTGTTTGATTTGCTGTGGATCGACCCGGACTTGCGCAGACGCTGAGTTCTCCAGGGCCAGGCGAATGTTCGCTTTGGCCAGTTCAGGCGACAAGAGGGCCTGAACTTCGCGCAACAATTCGTCCGCCGCGAGCGTCACCAGTTGCGGATCGGAGGGCCGCGCGAACCGGAGAAAATCTTTGACGATGCGTTCCAGTCGCCCGATTTCCTTGCTGATCAGCTCGGCGTCTGCAAATTGCGGTGTGCCGGGTTTGAACTGTTTCTGCTGCATGAAGAGGCAGGCTTTGATGGCGGTCAGCGGGTTGCGGATTTCATGCGCCACACCGGCGGCCAACATCCCCAGCGACGCGAGCTTTTCCTGGCGCTCTATGATGGTGCGGCTTTCCACCAGCTTGAGGCGGAGCGGGGTGATCATTTCCCGGTAAACCACGGTCGCCAGCCAGGCGCCGAGCAGCAGCAGCAGAAACAACGCGCTGAAAATCAGACTCCGCAGGTAGGCCAGAGATTTTTGGGAGTCGGCGAGGAAGCGGTTGAGGGATTCGCCATGCGCGTTGGCCAACTGGTAAACCAGTTCGATGAGCCGTTGCGACTTGCCTTCAACATTCTCAAAACCCGCCAGAGGGGACTCCGCGAGCGAGGATTTGGTTTCGATGGTATGCATCAAATTGGTCGCCGCGGAAAAGTAATAGTCATAGGCGGCATTGATCTGGTCGAGAATTTCTCCTTCGCTCGTTGAAGTCAAGTTGGGTCGTTGGACGTCGATCCACGTGTCCAGTTTCTTCCATTCCTGCAGGAATTGGTCGCGGTCAGCCGAGTCGCGGTGAATTTCATAACGCAACAGCCGATAATCCAGTTCATTCAGGCTGGCGCGGAATTGGTCGGCGATCTGGAAGCTTTCAATCTGCACCCGGGTCAGCCGCTCACGCAGGAGCTGGACCTGCCGCCAGGTCGTGTGGGCCGCCCAGCCCATCAGCAGCGCGACCAGGACGATCGCCAGCGCAAAAGTCCCCACACGAAAATAGGTGCGCCGGTTCATGAAGTGGTAAGCCAATTGCCAGGCCTGTATGGCAGGTTATCCATCAACGCTGTGCTGCAACTGCATTGAGTGACGTAACTCGTTGCAAAAGACCCCGGCGGGGGTTTGGCCGAGCGATGGCACGAGTCCAGCTAAGTTCTGATCGATGTTCGTCAGCCAACACCATGAAAATTGAGTCATGCTCCAATATGTTTTCACAATCGTGCGTTTTGCCGCCGCGTTTCCGGTCGGTTTACTTTTCGACAGCCGGTGGGTGGCCCGCGTTCAGGAGCTTTTGCGCCGGCGTGAGAAGTGCGAACCCGTCGAGCCGGCCGCGACCAGACAAGCCTTTGCCGGTGGTGAGACTGAAGCAAGGAGAACGAATCAGTTCTTCTATGGAGGAAGGGGGACGGAACACTCGCCTGAAGAAGCACAGTCCCGCTGGCGAAACAAAAACCGGACAGGCAACCCGAACCTGGACGGTTGTGAAACCGCGCCTGTGGCTGCTGCTCCTGGCAGCCACAGGTGACGCGGTTTTAAGCGTCGCCTGCGTTTCACTTGATGCCGTGGCTCCGTTATGAAAGAGAAGATCCTGCTGGTGGATGACGACCCGTCCGTCCGGGAAATGCTTTCCCGCGTTCTGAGGGCAGAGGACTATCTGGTGCTTCCTGCGGCTGACGGAGGCGAAGCCTTGAAGATCGCGGCGGCGACGGAGATCGATCTCGCGTTGCTCGACTTGAATATGCCGGTTCGCGACGGCTGGGACACATTCGAACGGTTGACCTCGGACAATCCCTGGATTCCCATCATAATTATCACCGCCCGCACTAACCAGCTTTTCCCGGCGCTCGCCTCGGGTGCCGGCGCATTGATGGAAAAGCCGCTGGACCTGCCCAAATTACTCCAGACCATTGCGGATCTCCTTTCCGAGCCGCGCGAAGTCCGACTTGCCCGGATGACCGGCCGGCCAGCCGCATTCCGATATCTGCCATCCAAGGAAACACACCCCAAGACAATCTCCTGAAAAAACCGCACCACGCGCAGCCAATGAACCCATCGACCGATGGAGCGGAACTACAGTTCTGCACCACAACATGAGAAAATTCATTCACCTATCGGAATGGAATGAGTCAAGTTACGCGTGCCACATTGATCTTGAAACCAGAGCGCGTCGAACCCCCTCGGACCTGCCGACCGACTCCCACGTCCGTCCATCTGGTTCACTCGTGCAACGCACTCGCAACGGCGAACTCAGAACGCCCTCCAACACTCAACTGGACAGTGCTCGTGTCAGGCAGCGACCGCTGCGGATTGAGTTTTTCGAAAATAACCCTGCTTCCAGCCTTCATGCGAGCACCCAGCCGGGAGAAATGTCCGCGTCAAGCGCAATGCGCGATTGCACGTCACACCACCCGACGCAGTGACGCAACCGACACCAAGCCGCCGCGCGGCGGCGATGGTCTTTGTGACGAGCACTTCCACGATGGCGGCTTGAACACTGGCGCAAAGGTCGCGCAGGCGTTGTCCGTCCTTCAGGACCTCCGGATGATCGCGCAGGAAATAGCGCACCGACGTTTTCAATCCGCTGAAACTGAAGTCATCGTTCGGGTCATTCATCATTGGCCGCGGAAAGAAAAACACCTTGGGATTTCCCTGCCCGGCCAACCGGTCGATCTCCGGCCCGCCGGGGTAAGGCAGACCGATGAGCTTGCCAACTTTGTCAAAACATTCCCCGGCGGCATCGTCCATCGTCGAACCCAACAACCGATGCTGCAACTCAGACTCGACGTGGACCAGCATCGTGTGACCGCCACTGACAATGAGCGCAACATTGGGTTGAAACGATACAAAGTCAGCCGTGGGCGGATCACCAGTGATCCAGGGCGAGTACAGATGCGCCTCGTGATGGTGAATGCCGAGAAACGGTTTACGCAGCGCGAAGGCCAGCGCTTGCGCCGCCTTGAACCCAATCAACAACGCGCTGGGAAGACCGGGGCCCTGCGTGGCGGCGACTGCTTCGAGTTGATGCGGCAGCAGGTGCGCAGCGCGCAACGCGGCCTGGCTGACAGGCATCAAATTGCGGAGATGTTCGCGCGCGGCCAGCTCCGGCACGACCCCGCCGTATTCCGTGTGAAGCTGAATTTGCGACGAAACCAGATTGGACAAAGCCCGCCCATCTCGCACAACCGCCACGCTGGTTTCATCGCAGGAAGTTTCGACGGCAAGCAAGGTCATGGCGGCAGTGAATGATGAATATAGACTGACGAACTGGAAATGCCCAGTCGCTCTGGAAGAATCCGGATTTCGAAATCTACTTGCCCGCGATTTTTTCCGCGGCTTTCTGCGTCACTTCATTCCCGATGGAAGCGCGGTGGGTGTAAAGCGTGATGCCCTTGAGCAAATCCATCGCGCGATCAAACTGAATGTCGCGGGCGTTCTTGACCCGTTCACGGTCTTTTTCGTCCAAAAATTCCAAGCCGCCTGGCGAACGCTTGAGGGAGGCATCGCGCTCCTCGTCATCAGACATCGGCACAATGATATCCGGTGTGATGCCTTGCTCGTGAATGACTTTGTGGGCGGGCGTGTAATATTTTGCGGTGGTCAGGCGCAACGCCGAACCGTCCTGCAGCGGCAGAATGCTTTGCACCGAGCCTTTGCCGAAAGTTTTTTCGCCCAGCACCACGGCGCGTTTCAAATCCTGCAAACACCCGGCGACGATTTCCGAGGCGCTGGCGCTGCCATAATTGACCAGGATCACCATTGGCATGTTGTGGAGCTCATCACCTTTGCCGGAGGCGTGGCGCTTGGAGGTCTGGGCGGCATTGCGCCCTTCGGTCGTCACCACGAGTTCACCGCGCGGCAGGAATTTCTCACACACGGCCACAGCCTGGTCCAGCAGGCCGCCGGGATTGCCCCGCAAATCCAGCATCAAAGATTCCATGCCTTGCGACTGGAGTTTTTTCAAGGCGACTTCGAGATCATCCGCGGTTTTTTCCCCGAACTGGACCAGGCGGACATAGCCGACCTTGTTTTCGCCGATGGGGAAGTCGCGTTTGCCATTGATGTCCTTGACCATGTCCACCTTGATGATCGCCCGCGTGAGCTTCAGTTCTTTCACCAAGCCGGAAGAGGGCCGCAGAATTGTGACAGTGACCTGGGTGTCCGGCTCGCCGCGCAGAGTTTTAACCGCGTCCTGCAAACTCATTTTTTCCGCGCTCTTGCCGTCGATCTTGATGATGCGGTCGCCGGTCAGAATGCCAGCTTTGTAACCGGGCGTGTCCTCCATGGGCGCGACGACGGTGACGAAATTGTCCTTCATGGAAATTACGATGCCCAGGCCGCCGAACGCGCCTTGCGTGTCGTTCTGCAACTCCTTGTATTTTTCCGGATCCATGAATTCGCTGTGCGGATCCAGGGTGTTGATCATTCCCTTCAACGCGCCATAAACCAGGTCCTGGTACGTGATCTTGCCGCCATCGACATAGTCCTTGCGCACTTTTTCCATCACATAGGAAAAAAGCTCCAGGCTCGGATAGGCCACATCCTTTTCGGCCGCCTGCGCGGAATAAAAATAAATGCGCGCGCCCACCAGAAGATTCAGGCCGAGCGCAACGACCAGCATCCCGTATAAAATGCGTCTTTTCATATCAGTTAGAATTCACCGCTGGCAGACCATAAATCCACAACCCCCGATTGGCAAGGATGGTCTGCGCTTCTGGGCGGGAAGATTTGGGAAGCCGTCAGTGGGAACGCTTCAACAGCAGCTCAATGTAGGGCAAATCCTCCGGCACAGTCACTTTGGGATTGGGACGCGGACTGGTAACAAGTCTCACCGGCTGGCCAATCAACTCACACGCCGCGGTGTCGTCTGTCACCCGTAATTCTCTTTCCCTCACGGCCGACAACGCCCGACGGATTACGTCCACGCGAAACGTCTGCGGCGTCTGCACCGCCCAGAGGCGCGCACGATCCAGCGTGCGCGTCACCGACCGGCCATCATCGGATTCCTTGATCGTGTCCGTCACGGGTTGGGCCGCCACCGCGGCACCGGTTTCACGGGCCGCCTTGATGGTCGCTTCGATGACTGCTTCGTCGGTACAGGGACGCGCCGCATCCTGAATGGCGACGATTTCCGTTGCTGCGGACAATGCCTGCAACCCGTTCCAGACCGAGTCCTGTCGTTCCGCGCCTCCGACAACGAACTTGTATGGTTTTGCCAAACCAAATTTTGCCGCCAAACCCGCGAATGTTGATTGCATTCCCTCGCGGACGACCAGAACGATTTCATCAATGCACTTCGCTTCGGCAAAACATAGCCAGGTGTGAACCACGACGGGACGCCCGGCCACTTCCAGAAACAGTTTGTCCGTGCTCGACCCCATGCGGACGCCCTTGCCCGCGGCAACGATGATGGCGGATACCATGAGGTTCTTTTACCGGGACAAGCGGCGCGAGTCGAGTGCTTGTGGGATTAGGTGAATGCCGGGCCGCACTTACTCCAACTGGACATCGACGCCTCGCGAAGTCGGTCGACGCTACCTAATCCCCCGTCTTTATAGACCACATGCCCCTCCGCAGGCCGAGATCGGGTGTGGTCTTGCTGGGCTTGAGGAGTTCCACATGACTATCGACAAACAGGTAATTGAACTTGCCGTTATGAAATTTTTCGGCCGGGGGCGTAGAAATAGGGAGGTGAATAAACCGGTGCTGCCCCCGAGGCCATTTGGTCCGCAGCGTTTACGACGTCATGTCTTTCGCCCCCAAGCACGTTGTTAACATGGATATGTTCTGTCAGCTCATTAGTTGCCGATGGAGCCATGATTATATTCACCTTGATGGCCGCTTGATGAGAAGGTCGTGGGTTGGCAGGAGAACCGTCGCCAATACTGTTATCTTCTTTATTCCAAAACGGCGAGATCGGTGAGAAGTTTAAACCAATCCCGGTTTGACTGTCCGACGATGGCGGCCAGGGCACAGAGCCAGGTTCATCGGTTTTCCCCCTGGCATCCATGTACCGCGGCATAGAGTAACTCCGACGATGCACCGGGAGAGGGGGTGGGAGAACCTCAGGCCGAGGTGAAAGGTCGGACGGGCATTTCAGCACAGGTATATCTTTCCATTCATTCATGTAGCGAACTGGATTCCAAAGTTGCTCCTCCGTTAGTTTGCCGCCAAGGTATTGGTTGAGAAGGCTGTCCCAGGTCATGTGGCGGGAGTCAACCTTCGTAGGAAGCTTCATTCTGATTCCAGCGTATGGGAGCTTGTCGCTGTTATCACCTTGATACATAGTCATGGCAATACCCAACTGCTTAAGATTGTTCAGACAGACGATCTCATTCGTCTTCTTCTTCGCCCGGCTAAGGGTCGGCATGATCAATGCCGCGAGAATCCCGATAATGGCAATAACGACGAGGAGTTCAACAAGCGTAAAAGCTCCGACCTTCGATTTACAGACTCGCGGTTTCATTGTTTCTTTCTTGTGCCCAACCTGGGCTTTTGTCTTTTCAAACAAATCTCATCATTCAGCCAGAGTCTCGCGAATGAAGGGGCGAACGCTAAACGCCAACCTCTATCTACCAACGCAGTCGGTCAACAAACTGAAACTTTCCACAAAGAAAATGTTGACTAGCCGGCAGCGCAATCGCCGCACGCGTTGACAACTCAGGTCGTGGATGGCCGTCACCTCCTGCTGTTCGCCTCATACACACGTAAAAACGATTTCACGTCCGCCTGCGCTTTCCGCCACTGATACTGTAAAAGCGCATAGCTGCCGATGAGCAAGTATGCCAGAATGACTTTCATGAGCTCGTCCGCTGTTTGCGGCGACATATGCAGCGCGTCCGTGAGATGGCCCAGGCAGGTGTCCGCGCGGACAAAGCGGGTGTGGCGCTGCGACAAAGTGATTGTCAGGGCGACTGGTGCGGACAAACTGTCCGATTACGATTTTGGCGAGGCAGGATTTGTTGGACTGGACTTTCATGCCGTCGTCTGTCCCAGCTGCGGTTTTAGCTTGTTTTTATGCCAAGAAATGAATTAATGAGCAAATGAAGAAACTCCTCAAAACCTGTCAGCACGGCGCACTCTGTGTGTGTGTTGTATTCTTCCTCGCGCCGTTTTGCATCCAAGGTCAACTCTGTGATCCCGTTCCTTCCAATCTGGTCAGTTGGTGGCAGGCCGAAGGCAATGCCTTTGACGCGAACGGCACCAATCATGGGACGTTGCTTGGAAACACCGCTTATGTGCCGGGTCAAGTTGGGAAGGCTTTTAATTTTGACGGCAGCGGCGATGCCGTGCAAATAGGTAACCCGGCCAGTTTGCAGCTTCAAAATTTTACCATCGATGCCTGGATCAAACGCAGCAGTACGACACAAGCTTCGCTCAGCGCCGGAGGGGGACAGGGGTTTGTGTCTGACGGCAGCGGTGACGCGGTCCAGGTAGGCAATCCCTTGAATTTGCAGCAAGGCTTCACCATCGAAGCTTGGATCAAGCGGGCCAATGCATCGCTCGCCACATTTAGCGGGGACACAGATGAATCGGCCACGAATCTGCCTCAGCACTTTTATCGTGCCATCATTGTTCCTTAAGAATTGAGAATTCAATTGTCGTGGTGCGATCAAAGTTCCAGAGTGCAACACATCATTTCGGCACGTCAGCGTCGCAGCACTGAACGATTGTCCGGTATAGAACAGGCAACGAGTTTTACGCAACACTAATGAACTCTGTCGATTTCCGCACCGCGGTGAGTGCTTTCTGGATTCGATCGGCAGGTCTTACTAACAAATTATCATGAGCAAGAGCAGTCCAGGTTATCGATTCATCCGCTATCTCGAATCGCGGCTACAAGGGTCCGCGGCGGGCAAGACGGGGGTGGCCTGCTATCGGCTCATTCGCCACCTCCGCGTCGGTTCGCGACGGAGGCAACTAGCCCGGGACTATGGACGGGATACGCTGCCGACCATACGTTGCGATGAATGGCTTGGACCCGGCCCTTGCACACTTTCTCATTACACCTTTGCGCCCTGGAGCACGTCACCGATCGAACACGCGCTGATCCAGGGTTTGGCCCGTCGTTTGAAACCGTGCCATTTTCTTGAAATCGGGTCCTTGCGGGGGGAGCTTTTGGCAAATCTGAACGGCTTTGTAGAATCCGCCATCAGCCTTTCCCTTTCGAAGGACGACATGATCAAGCGGGGCTATCCCAAAGGAGTGGTCGATACGAATCTGCTATATGAAAATGAGGTCGAGCATCTTTCCGTGATCTACGCGGACTCAAGGGAATATGACTTTTCCAAACTCCCGCCCCCACCGCGCAATCTGGTTTTTGTCGATGGCGACCACGCCTATGAAATGGTCAAGCACGATACGAAGAATGTCTTGAGTGTTTGCGCCGGGGAATCTGCGATCGTCTGGCACGATTATGCGTTGGGAGATCAGATGACGGTGAACTGGCCAGTGTTTGCCGGCATTCTCGATGGTCTTCCGAGGAGCATCTGGAGCAGACTTTATCATGTGAATAACACTGCGTGCGCAGTTCTGCTTCCCGAAAGCTGGAGCGTCCGCCTTCACGAGAATCCGTTTTATCCTGAGACGAGATATTCAATTTCCATTTCCGTGAACCAAACGGCTTCGGTTGTCTCCTCAACCGCACCCGCGGGCGTTGGTCAATCATGAAATCATCGCAACTATGAGTACATCTGTTGATTCGGGAGCGATAGGTTCCGACGTCTCGCGCTCTTATCGCCAGTATTGGAGCCGAAAGTTATCAAAGGCGATCGTGACGCTCTTCAGGCTGAACCACCCTAATTCATTCAACACCGAGCTGATTCAAGCCATTCAGCCGGTGGCCACCATCAAGACGCAGCATGGGGACCTGCTTTGCAAGTGCGGGCATGGACGGTTGCTGTGGCGGGCAAAAACCTTTCACACCGAGGAACCGGAAACCGTTCGCTGGCTGGACTCGATCAACCAGGACGATTGTCTTTGGGACGTAGGCGCCAATGTGGGCCTTTACTCAGTCTATGCCGCCCGGTTCAGAAAATGTCGCGTGTATGCCTTCGAGCCGGAATCACAAAATTTTGCGTTGCTGGTCGAAAACATTGCGCTGAATCAAGTCGGTGAGAATTGCCAGCCCGCCTGTCTCGCGATTTCCGAGAAGACCGGATTGGGAAACTTGCGCGTGCGTTACGTTACCAAGGGTGGAGCCTATAATTTATTCGACACGCCGGATTCGGATTTGGCGAAGGAGAAAGATTTGCCGGAAAGTATCAAAGCCGTAATGAAAAATACTTCGGAGAAATCATCCCTTCGACAAATGGTATGGGGAATTTCGTTGGACGACCTCCTGATCCACCACAAGCTGGAAGCGCCAACGCATCTGAAAATTGATGTGGATGGGCTTGAGCCCTGGATCATTCAAGGCGGGCAGACGCTGTTGGATCAAAAGCGGCTTCGCACCATCCTGATTGAGCTCAACAAGAAATCGAACCGGGATATGGCCATTCCTGAAAATCTTGCCAGCAAGGGCTTTCAACTGGCCTCTGAACGATGCAACTGGCTTTCGCGCGACGATCGCACCAAGGAAGAGATTCTGCCGGCCACCAATATGATTTTCACAAGATAGTTTTGAATGCCTCGCGGAAATTGCCTGTGTTGATTGCGGTGGTTGTTTCATCCCTATGTACGAAAGATTAGTCTGGACCCTGCCAAAAATGTGCCGAAGACCGGTGAAGGCCCTGGCGGGTTGGGCATTGCGATGTATTGCGGCAACTTTGCGCCTGTCGCCTTCCGCCAAGCGTCGCCTCGCGCAAGCATTGAGCTTTCGATATCGCGCCGTGATGGAAGCGTTGAATTCGATTCCGGATCAACGGCTCGCGAGGTCCGTCTTGTTTCTTTCCTTACGCCCCCATACACGCGAGGCAAAGTTTGCAGAAGCGGCACGGCTCGCTGGTTGGGACCCGCTTTTGATTCACACCGAGAACCTGAACTTCGACGCGGACAAGTATTTTCAATTTCACGCCCGAGTCGGAGACATGTTGCAATTGTTGATGCTCAGTTGGTTGTTCCGAGGTCCACTGATCCAGGTCTTTGCTCCCGACGGGGCGCAAGCGTATCTGCTGTGCATGGCGAAGATACGCCCTTTGATCCTGGACCTGAATGATACTTGTAAATCGCATGCTCTTGAAACACTGCCACGCGTCTGGGAACGGTGTGAACGCGATGCGATTAGAGCTACCGACGGAATGACGCACCGTGATCTCAGGGTAAAATACCTGCATGAATTGTACGGTTACCCGCTTCCACGACACAATATGCTCTTCATGGATGTATTGCCGGAAGTTCCTCCGCGTCTGAGCACGGCGCGGCAAGACGAAGAGATTCATGTCGTTTCCGTCGGTTGGGTAGGGAAGGGAGACAGCAGCATTTTGCGCACTATTCATGCACTTTGTGCCGACGGAATTCATGTTCACATGTACGTGAATCCCATGCAACGCAAGACGGACCCGGAAATACAGGCGTACTGGCGGCTTCACCAGCAGTCGCAGTATTTTCATTTCGAAAAACCGGTGTTTGGAGAAGCCTATTGGGAGGAATTGAGCCGTTATGATTTCGGACTCTCGGTGTCCGAGCCTCTCGTGTTCGGAATGACGCCCACTTCAGTCACCCTGGATAGTCTTCGCGGCGCCGGTTCATCTCGCCTAATGGATTATTTGCTCGCGGGCTTGGGGGTCATAATTTCTCCGGGGCTTGAGTTCCAGTGGTTCCTTGCGCGCCGCTACGCGCCAGTGGTGGTCCCGGTGACGCGTGAGTTTCTCAAGAGCCCCCGTGGAATTTTGGAGCTGGCAATTCAGGAAAAGTCCAGAGCGGCCAAGCAAGATCTTTCAGCGATTACGACTCGCGGCATGGCTCGTCGTTTGGGGGAATTCTATTCGAAGGTTGCTTCGGGTGGGTAGACGATGGAACGTAAGCGTCAGCCGTAGCACGTCTGGTCAAGGATTCCCGTAAATGTCATAGCTATCAGAGCTATGATAACTCCGAGTAGTTCTGATTCCGTTCCCACGCTGGCCTCCTCTTCAGCGGCGAAGTTGCCCGTGACCGTGGACCCGAACAGGCCTCAAGTATTCCACCTTCGCCATTTGGGTGCAGCGTGGCCGCCGGACGAAACGTTTGGCACGAAAGGCTCCGGTGCGTCTCCTGGAAGCGGTGCTGACGCCGTCTACACCAACCACGGTGCTGACGGTGCTGCTGCCCGGCGGCGCGCGGCTGGAAATCCGCGAGGCCGGCCAGGTCCCGCTGGCGGCGACCTTGGTTCACGCGCTGGAGCAGTCATGCTGAGCTTTTCCGGCAGCCTGAAAGTATTCGTCGCGCTGGAAGCCTGCGACCTGCGCAAAGGCTTCAGCGGCCTCTATGCCGCCGTGACCGAGCGCCTCGGGGAAGATCCCAGGGGCGGCGCGCTCTTCGTGTTCTGCAACCGGCGGCGCACGCGCCTCAAAATCCTCTGCTGGGATGGCACCGGTCTGTGGGTGCTGACGAAGCGCTTGGAGCAGGGAACTTTTTCGTGGCCCCGGCACGTCGAGCCGCAAACCACCAAGCTCAGTTTGACGCCGCAAGCGCTGGCGCTGCTGACCGACGGCGTGGATTTGCGCGGCGCGAAACTGCGTCCGTGGTATCAGCGCGAGGACTGAAGACGGAGCGCGGAAAAAATCTTCGTGGTGTTTGAACATTTTCGCGGCGCGTGAGTCTCTTTCTGCAACTCACGATGGACGCCACGCTCACCAACGAACTCAGCGCGCTGCGCGAGCTGGTGTCCACGTTGCGCGGCGCGCTCGACACGGCGAAGTCACTCACCGAGTCGCTTCAGGCCGAGAACAAACTGCTCCGGCAAAAGCTCGATCTCTTTCTCGCGCGCTACTTCGGCGGCACGAAGAACGAAAGCCTCGATCCCAAACAACTCGAACTGTTGCTGGCGGGGCTTGAGGCGTTGAGCGCACCGGCTGCGGCGGTGGAAAAACCCGTTGCGCCCCGCGCCGCAGTCACGCCGCGTCCCGCGCGCCAGCCCCTGCCTGCCAATCTGGAAACCGAGCGCGTGGTGCTCGAACCGGCGGAAGTGCAGCAACAGCCCACCGGCTGGCGCCGGCTGGGCGAGGAAGTCACCGAGGAACTCGACTGGAAGCCGGCGAAGTTCATCAAGCGCCTCTACATCCGGCCCAAGTATGCGAACGCCGAGCGCATCGTCATCGCGCCGCTGCCCGCGCGTTTGATCGAGAAGGGTCTGCCCGGCGCGGGCCTGCTCACGCAGGTGATCGTGGGCAAGTATGAGGACCACCTGCCGCTCTACCGGCAGGAGAAGATTTACCGCGAACGTCACGGCGTGAACCTCTCGCGCCAGACGCTCTGCGGCTGGGTGGAAGTGGCCGCAGACTGGCTCTCGCCCATTTACCGGGAGATGAAAGCCCACTTGGTGGCGCAGGATTATTTGCAAGCCGACGAAACCCCGATCCGTTACCTGGATCCGGACGTGAAAGGCAAAAGCCAGTCCGGCTGGTTGTGGACTTACAGCCAGCCGAGGGGCGACGTGGTGTTCGAGTGGCACATCAGCCGCTCGCGCGAAGGGCCGCGTGAGTTCCTCAAAGCGTTCAAAGGCCAGCTCCAGACCGATGGTTACGGAGTCTACGAATCATTGTCCCGCGAGCGGGGCCAGGAGTTGATTTTGGTTGGCTGCTGGGCGCATGCGCGCCGGGGCTTCCATGAAGCCCTGGGCGAAGGCCGGTCGGCGGCGTGGCTCGTGGGCCAGATCGGCAAACTCTACGCCGTGGAGAAACCCCTGCGCGAACAGAGCGCCGGGCCGCAACTCCGCGCCGCCCTGCGCGCATGGCAAAGCCGGCCCATTCTCGCGCGACTGCGCCGGGCGATGGAAGTAGTGCGCCGGCGCGTGCTGCCCAAGAGCCTGTTGGGGCAGGCCATTGATTACACGCTCGCCCGGTGGGAAGCGCTGACCCGCTACGTGGACGACGGCCGGCTGGAGATCGACAACAACCTTTGTGAGAACGCCATTCGTCCCACGGCGATCGGGAAGAAAAACTTTTTGTTCGTGGGCCATCCTGAAGCCGGGCAGCGCAGCGCGGTGATCTACTCGGTGCTCGGCAGTTGCCGGCGTCATGGGATCAACCCTGACGAATATCTCCGCGACCTCTTTGAGCGCCTGCCCAAGGCGAAGACCTCCGACCTGAAATCCCTCACGCCCGCAGCCTGGGCCAAAGCCAGACGCGCCGCCATGCGTTCCGCCGCCTGATTTACTCCCGTTCCTTCGTCAGCTTCCGTGCCACTCACCCAAGGCAGTCTGGCTGTCGGTTACG
>JACQFP010000017.1 GCA_016200005.1 Verrucomicrobiota bacterium
CGGCGACAGCTCCAAATATGTCACCACTTCCTGCGCAAAATTGTCCGGGCTGCCCGTCGTCCCCGGTATCCCGGGTATCAGCGCGTCGGGCCGGAAATTCCCCACCCCCCCCATCGGCGCCCCCGGACCGTCCTTGTGATAATTGATCACCGTCTCCTCCGTGTACATAAAATTCCCCGGACTGCTCGGCGTGGCGATGTTCGCATACAAATTCGTGCTGTTCGGCATCGTCCGCTGCCCCGACAACTGCAGGTCTGCCCGGCTCACGCTAAACTCGTCGTCTCCCCACGCCCGGTTCGGATCGATCTGAAAAACCTTCACGACAAAACCCGTTGCACTGAGATTGACGGCCCCTGTCGGCGCCGCATAACTCGACGGAATGGTGACGTAGTTGGCCGTCATGAACGACCAGGTGTTGGTCACCGTTCTCACCGGCAACCCGTTGTCGCTGTAAATGAACGTAGCGGTATGCGCCGAACAGGCCGGCGCAATCGTGGCGGGCATGTACGTGACCGTGGTGACCCCGCCCACCTTGTTCGTGGTGGGCGTGACCAACGCGCCGTCCACCCGCAGACTCACCGAAGTGAGTTGGGTGCTCTGATCCACCAGTTCCACTTTGATCGGCGCCTGCGGGGCCGCGTCCACCGCGTTGGGCTTGGGCGAGACCGACCGGGCGTAGAGCTTCAAAACGCTGGCCTCCCGATACGCTTTGATCGCGGACGGATTGGACAGATCGTTGATCAGAATCCGGTTCGTGCCGGACAACGAGTAAAACTCAATTTCGGAAGCTTCACCCCCGTTACGCCCACTCCCTTCCCACCAGAGTAAACGGACGGGGTAGAGGCCGGCTTGTTGGACCACCACCGAGAATTCCGACTCCGTGAGGAACGTCAATCCCGCCGCGCTTTGGACAGCGTTTCGGCCGCCGTCGAACATCGCCACAGGCAGGGCGAAGGCATCTTTGGGATTGGTACCCACGCCGATACTCAATAGAAAACCTTCGTCGCTGTTGACCCCAAGTTGATTTGTCCCCGCCGGCAAATCCAAATACGTCAGAATTTCCGCCACATAATTGTTGTCGCTAAAATTGATCCCCGGAATCCCCGGCGTACTATCGTCCGGCACAAAGTTACCATAATCCCTGACTGCACCCCACTCGCTCAAGTTGATGACGTTCGTAACCACATAGTTGAAACTCGAATCAGCCGGGTTGGGCGTGGCCTCGTTTGCGTAGGGCAACGCCGTCGTCGGATCAATGTAGCCGTCGGCTAGTTCCCGCTCGGCGTTGGCCAGGCTGTTTTGGTTTCCTGGGAACCGGTTAATGAGCAGGGGAAGTTGATGAATCTTGAGCTTGAAACCCGGCAGGTTGGTGTTCACCGAACCGGTTGGGGCGGCCAAACCGGGCGGAATGACGGTTTGCGCCGAAAGCGAAGCCAATCCGAAAATCACGAACAGGCCGAATGCCGCAAACTCAATTTTGGTTTTGGAATGCATAGTGTATTTTGTTTTAGGGTTGATGATTGTAAATTACTGCTTATCCCAAAGCGCCCGTGGATCTCCCTCTCTATACTGAAAGCCAATCTGACTGGCCTTCATGGTCTCCGCGTGGCTATCTACAAATGCCACGAAGGTCCTCTTGTTGTGCCGGTTCACCACACGATAGGGGGAACTGGTATAGTACGGTTCATTGTTGGGGGTTCGGAAATACAGGTTCCAAGGCGCCTTCGTGTCCGGAATCCACTTGTCTGGCTGCCCTTCATGCGGGTTAAGAATCAGATTGGCGTCGGCGGTGGCAACCGTCAGCGCCGGCTTGGCCACCGAGGTTTCCTTGATGAGGCGATCCGGATCGTTCGGCCGGCTGGCGAAAATATACTGGCTGATATTGCGTTCGTTCAGGCCGATGCCAAAGCCATTCGTCAGAGTCACACTGGGACAGCCGTGGACTTTGGTATTTGACCCCAACAGGGGCCGCAGCAGGTCCGGCCACCACGTATTGTCCAGATCGGGGACGATGGCGTTCGTTGGGGCGGGGATCGAGCCGAAGACCAGCGGGCAAAAAATGCCTCCGCTGTCATCGGTGTACATCTTGAATGCGATGCCAATTTGCCGCATGTTGCTCATACAGTTTATCGCTTTGGCCTTGTCTTTAGCTTTGGCCAGCGCCGGTAAAAGCAGTCCCGCTAGAATGGCAATAATCGCAATCACCACCAGCAGTTCAATCAGCGTAAAAGTCCCGCGGCCATGCCATCCTTGGAAACGCGCTCGACAACCAAACATTGTTCGCATAACTCAAAAAATCATAACCGTTCGAGTTCCTGCAAACCGACAAGGACGGGGCGCCAACCCAGATGAGCGCCCCGTCCTGTAACCCAACTCTTCCCTCCCTCGATCCACAACCCTGCGAATCGAGGCCGCGGCGCGAACTACCCAGACCCGCCACAAATCTGAACTTAAGTCGGCCGACTGATTCATTGTCAGATACCCAAGAGGGGGGCCGGAAAAATCTGCCGGCCTCCTCATTGAGTTTGTGCGTTCTCCGCTTATGGAGCCTGCAGCCGGTAATACTGCTGGTCGAGACCGGCTGAGTTGGTCACCTGGTAATTCAAGCCAACGGCGGTGAGCTTGTTGGTGTCGCTTATCCAAGTAGGGGTAGTGAGGTTCGTCGCGGACCGCAAGGTCAGCCCGGCCGGGATGTTGAGTCCGGGCCACGAAAGGACAACATCCGTCCCGTTAGTGGCCAAACTTAAACTCACTGTTGGCACCGGCGCAACCATCGGAATGTTATACTTGGCCGCCAAATAGCGTTGCACTGCGAAGGCGTCCGCCCCCGACAGGCCGGGGTTGTAGATCAGCAACTCGGCAATTTCGCCGCGCATCTTCCCCCCGAAATTTGACGTCGCACCGATTCTGAGCGGTGTACCCTCATCCACGGCCACGAGCGTGCCAAATGTACCCTTGCCTGAGTTCGCCAAACCATTCCAGTAATGGGTCAAAATGTTCGCGCCAGTTTGCCCGACCAGCGAGTTGGTATCCATGCTAAACCCCGCAACCATGTATTTCTGGCGGGGAACCGGGTTCACCGCACTGGTGACGGTGTCAGTAGCCGGCGCGGGTGCATTGCGGGAGGCCCGGAAGATGCCACTGCCGAAACCCGTGATGTAATACGCCATCGGTCTTGACAGTCCGGTCGCCTCATCTTTAGCCCACACCGTACGGGGTCCGCTAGCGGTCATACCAAAGTCGTCAAACTTGATCACGAAAAAGGACGAAACATTGTTGTTGTTGGTGCCGAGTATGTCCGGGTTGTGCGCCACGCTCATAAAATCGGCGTCCGAATTCAGTACGGCACCGTCGAACCGCACTGTCGGCAGTCCGTTCAAAGCGCCAGCCACATACAATGGGGCTTGCGGGTCGTTTGTCTGCTCCGCGTTATTGCCGTTGCCGGATTGGTCAGCCCAGTTCGTAACAGCCCCGCTGGCGTTGGTGACGACGCCCACTCCGGCATCAAGCCATAACTGCAAACCGTTGGTCACGGTTAGCGAGGGAATGGCGCCAGTAACCGTGAGGCTCACGGGGGCAGAAACGGTCGTCTTGTCCCGGTTGTCGGAAGCGACGGCCGTGAAGGTCGCCGTGCCGGGAGTTTGAACACTGACCGTTAGCTGATATGGAGCAATCGTGGCGGAACCCAACAATTGGCCATTAGCGTAAAATCCGACATCTTTGATTGTACCGTCAGGGTCAGCCGCCGTGGCCGTGAGGGTTACGCTGGTCGGCGCGCCAACCGTGGAGCCATCAGCGGGACTGCTGGCCAGGCTGACCGTGGGCGGAAGATTGGTGATGCCGTATTTGGTTTCCAGATAACTGGCCACGCTGAGACGATCTGCCTCGGACAAGGCGGCGCCATAAATCAACAGTTCAGCGATGTAGCCACGCATAAACCCCGCGCCGTTGCCAATTCTCAACGACACCCCGGAAGCGCTAACCACGTCATCGTTGACCTGGGTGAAGATCGTCTGGTCACTGCGGTAAAAAGAAACGTCCGAGCCTGCCTGCTGGAATCCTATCAGGAGGTATTGGCCGGTTTGAAACACAACCTGGCAGTCCTTTACGCTGGGTCGCCGCAGCCGGGGTTTATTATTACTTTCCAAACCGAAATCATTCACGGCAAGCGGGAAGCCCCATATCGAACGTCTTCCGCCGGGGGGATCAAAATTGACGACGGCGAACAAAGCCATGTCGCCGGTGATCGCGATACTGGCGTTGGAGAGAACACTCATTTGGTTGGTACCAAAAAAACGGAGCGCTGGCTTGCCGTTGATGGCGCTGTCAACGAACAGCGGCGCGGCGGCGTCTGCCGCCGTGGCGTTATTGACGTTGGTGGATTGGTCCACCCAGTTGGTCACGCCGCCGGTGGCGTTGGTGGTGGTCGCTGCGCCGGCATCGAGCCACAGTCGCAGGTCGTTGGTCACTGTCAGCGTTTGGGCGTTCAGCGAGACGGTCAAGGCCATCATGGCTACAGACGCCAAGGCCATTACTTTGAGGTGATGAGTCATGTGATGAGTTGTCATTTTACAATGTAGGTTTGAGTTGAGTCAGCATTATGGGCACGCTAATACTCTAAATTAATTTTGGACGAGATTGCAATGGACAGAATGACCAAGTTGTTGCACTTTTTGCTCAACGAGCAAGACAGCCGAACCGGGGGAAGATGAGCACGCGTCGAGTCCAAAGCGGAGTGAATTTAGGCGAAATGGGTCACATCGCCCGGGGTGACTTCTCCATTTACAAGGTGATCGGTTCTGGTAGATTTTGCGCAACCGTTACAAGCATGGGTTTGCGCCGCCAATGAAAGATCGCAGCACTTATTTCCGATACCTGCCGGTCAGTGCGGAGACCCGCGCTTGGGGCAGCTACATGCCCGATGCCGGCTATGCCCTGATTCCGGAGGGTGGCCAATATCCCCCGTGCCGACATCCGGCCGACCATCATTTTACATGGCAGCGGGGACGGGTATTGCGGTCGTACCAGTTCCTGTACATTACCCGAGGCGAGGGGTTCTTTGAATCCCAGCCCAGCGGTCCGTTGGAAATCAAGGAAGGCGATCTATTTATCCTCTTCCCGGAGGTATGGCATCGGTATCGTCCGCACCCGGACACGGGGTGGGACGAGCACTGGGTGGAGTTGGACGGGGACTACATGCGGCGACTGATGCAACGCCCGGAATTCACGCCCCAACAACCAGTGCTGCACGTGGGGCAACATGGGCAGTTGCTGCAGTTGTTCGATGACGCGGTGGAGATTATGCGCCATGAACCGCCCGATTATCAGTTCATTTTGGGGGCGCTGGGCGTGCAGATCATTGCCCAAACCCTTTCGGCCGTGAAACGGAGACGCTTCGAAGGCCGGCCCGTTCAGGAAGTCATTCGCGAAGCCAAGCAACTGCTGGCCCACAAAGGTGCCCGGCCTATGGATCTGGATCTTTGTGCCCGCCAACTGGGCATAAGTTATTCGTCCTTCCGCCGTCTCTTCAAGCTGGAAACGGGCTGCTCCCCCCGGCAGTTCGCCCTGTACGTCTGCTTGGAACGCGCGCGCGACCTGCTGCTCCACACAGACAAGCCCATTTACTTGATCGCGGAAGAACTGGGCTTTGAATCGGCCTCCTATTTCTCGCGCTTTTACAAGCTGAAGGCGGGCACCCACCCGCGAGGGGTTCGCCAAGCGCGAGGCTTAGCCAATGGTCCCGACCGGCAGAAACTTTCGCTTGCTGTTTCTCCAATACTCAAAGAGTTTTCACATGGTCCCGCGATGGGTTAACATCGTTCGTGCGCCTTCTCCTTGCGATAGCCGGAACGACGATATACTGCGAGCGGATCAACCGCCGCGCCGCATTGGCGACGAACCTCGGCGAGAATGGGCGACACATCGGTCTCGTACGCGACCTTGAGCGTGCGTTCAGCCAGCACCACATCATTCGCTTCCTGGTACGCGGCCAGCGCCGCGCGATCCACCAGCAGCGCCTTCGTAAATGCGCGATGAATCTCGACGGCCGAGAGTATGAGGTCTTCAATCGGGTCTTTGAGGTTGTGCGATTGATCGATCATGTAGGCGGGTTGAAAGCGTGGGCGGAATTTCTTCACTTGCGGATCGCGGGCGGCATCAACCAGTTCGTTGAAGATGAGAAACAGTTGGTAGGGTTTGATCGAGCCGGCGGACAGATCATCGTCGGCGAACTTGGAGTCGTTGAAATGAAAACCACCGAGCCGGTTCGCCGCGATCAACCGCGCTACGACCTGTTCGACATTGCAGTTCGGCAGATGATGGCCGAGATCCACGAGACACGCCGCCTTCGGTCCAAGCGCCTGCGCGATCATCAGCGACGCGCCCCAATCTTGAACCACGGTCGAGTAGAACGCGGGTTCAAACGGTTTGTGTTCCGTGAACAGCCGCCAGTTTTTTGGCAGCGCCGAGTAGATTTCACGGAGTGAATCAATGACCCGCTCCAGCGCGCGGCGCAGAGGTTGTTGGCCGGGAAAGCTGCCGCCATCAGCCAGCCACACAGTCAGGGCCTTTGATCCCAGCGCGTTCCCGATTTCAACGCATTCAAGATGATGTTCGATGGCTTGACGGCGCACGGCGCGGTCGGTGTGAGACAGTGAGCCAAACTTGTAGGAATGCTTTTGGCCAGGTTGATCCTGGAATGTATTGGAGTTAACCGCGTCGAAGCCGAGACCGAGCTCCTTCGCTTGACGCCTGCACGCCGCCGAATCGATCGGCTTGTCCCACGGAATGTGGAGCGAAACGCGCGGTGTGATGCCGGTGAGATCATTGACCACCGAGGCATCGAACATTCTTTCTTCAACGTTCCGCGGCTCGCCAGCGATGGGGAAGCGACCGAACCGCGTTCCGCCTTGAGAAAATCCCCACGAAGGCAAGGCCACCGTGAATCGAGCGGACTCGGTGGTTAAGCTTTTTATATCAATGCCGCGCCGGGCCAGCATTTCGCAGAGCGCACGAAAGTCTTGTTGATGCGATTTTGCCACCGTCTTGTTCGCAGTGGCAATCAGGTCAGGGGCTATTCTTTGCATGAGCAGGGAACGGAGCATGCCTGGTGCGTTACAAAATCACAAGCCCAAATCATACTTGTCGATGTTTTCCTTCGTGAATCGGATCGGGTCAGCCATGATGACGGTCTTCGCGTTCTGCTTGCTGATGACAATCTTGCCATGACCGGAAATTTCCATTCCATCACTCAACGCGTGTCCATCGGCCAACGCCTTGGCCAATCGCACTGTGAGCGCGCCCAACTCCCGCGGGTCCCACAGATAGAATGACTGCAATACGCCATCCTTGATATAAGGACGCATCTTGCCAGGCGTGGAGTTGCCGGTGATGGCGACCTTGCCGATTTTTCCCGCGCGCTTCACGGCTTCGGACGCGCCGGGGACGGAGTTGGAATCGAAGGCAATAATGCCTTTCAGGTTCGGATAGGCGTTCAACAGCGTTTCGATTTTTTGTCGCGCGAAATTCTCGTCCTCCTTCGTGACTTCCGTGGCGACAAGTTTAAGCTTTGGATATTTTTCTTTGGCGCGGGCCTCGGCGTAGCGTCGCCACGTGTTGAGATTGGCGGCGTCGAGACTGGCAATCGCGATGGCCCACTTGCCTTCTTCTGCCATTTGCTGAGCCAGGTCGTCCATCAGCCGCTCACCCAAAACTTTTTCATCAACCTGATTGACGAAGAGGTCTCGCCCGCTCTCCGGCGCGTCGCTGTCCCAGGTCAACACCTTGATGCCCTGCGCCTGCGCTTTCTCGACGAAGCGGCGAATGGTCTTCGGCTGGTTCGGTGCGATGCAGATGGCGTTCACGCCTTGGCGAATCCACGTGTCGATGAATTTGTTTTGCTCCGAGCCGCTCGGTTCGGTTGGGCCGTCGTAAATCAGCGTCACGCCCAATTCATCGGCTGCCTTGCTCGCGCCGCGTTTGCAGGCGTCGAAGTAATCGATGTTGATCAACTTCGGCAACAGGGCGATGACGACTTTGCCGTCGGACTTTTTGGGCGCGTTGCTAGAGGAAGATGGTTCCTCCGAAGCCCTTTTCTCGCCGCACCCCACCATGAGGACGGCCAAAGCGAGCGTGGAAGAAAGGAGAAACGTGCGAAGCTTCGATTGCATGGCGTCAGTGTTTAACCGTGTTCATCGCCGGTTTCAATCCTGTTTTACTCAGAAGGGCATACTGCCCCCGTAGCGTAGGTGTCCAAACCTGCTGTATCGCCGATTTCCAAATCGGCAGCGAGTTGAAACCCTCCGTATTTTCAGGAGGCTGTCACGGGCGCCATCATTATCGGCGTGATTGGACTGGACTGCGCGCTGCATCGCCGCCGCAAACTGCTGGAGGAACTCGCGTGAAGCAATGCATTTTGCCAATGCTGCTACTGGTGGAAATCGCTTTCTTCACCGCAATCGGCGGGACAACGTTCAATTCCTCCAGCGACTTGATTAACTACTTCAAGAGCTATTTCGCCGATCTGCTAACACAATCGACGCCGGTGTTATTGGTTGCGTTCGGAATGACGCTGGTGTTGATGACGTCGGGCCCGGTTTGGCCGACTCGCTGGTTGAGCGAAAAATGCAACAACTTGGTCATTCTGTCCGTTGCAATCCCGCCAACAAGTGATTTAGAATATTAGCGTGCCGAAACTGACTCAACGCAAACTCACATCGCAAAATGACAGCTCATTCCATTATCCACCCCAAACTAGCGGCCATGGCGTCTGAAACCAGCGTGGCTTTGGTTCGCAACTGACGAAATTTTAACCTATAAATCTGAACAGCCCAAACAAACAAAATGAAAACTTACTCACTTCGGATCGTCGGCAGCATCGGGATGGCGGTATGCACCTTTGCGATTTTTTTCCCGCTCCCCGACACGACCGCCCAGTTCACAGTCGTCAATGCAACGGAGTCGTTGGCGAACCTGACAGGCGGCGATCCCGCCCAGTGCGAACAGCTATTGACTGACCTAACGGGAAGTGATCCAGCTACCTTGTTGGAAGGTCTCACGGCTGCCGAGGCGGAAGAGTTGATGGAACTGGTGGCCAACTTGACCGGCCTGGGTCAAAGCACGCCGCTAGGCTCACACAGCGTCGGCGTGGCGAAACCGAAGTTTCGCAAAATGGCGGGCGACCTGGAAAAGCTCATGCCGGATCATCTCTGGTACGGGAATCTGGTGCCACTGATCTTCTACGCCACCGAGGAGCGGACTCCGGGCGAGGTCGTCTCGTGGTTTACCAGCCATTCTCAGCTTTCGAGTGGAATGTATCTGGCCGCCGAATCGTTTCGGTATGCGGTGGCGAAGCACAATAAAAACGGCGCAAAAAACCACGGACAGGGGGTCGTCTGGGACCATGAAGTGAAGCGGGCGAAGGCCAGGATTGACGAACTGCTGACGGGGACTCACCGGGCTATCAACATTGCGAAGAATTGGAAGGGCGCCACCGTCAACGGTGAGCCGGGCATGCTCTTCCGTTTCACTTGGGAAGAGAATAGTCCGATCCCCTTGGGAGGCGCTCAACATGGTATTTATCTCCTGCCTTGGGACGACGGCAAGAAATATTGGTGTCTGGACAACGTTAGCCGCGACATGTACGATGGGGTCATCTTCGGGCTACTCGTCACGTTTGACCTCGTCGGCCCTGACGACCCCGTGTTACAGGCGGTCGTCCGCGACGACATCGTCGCGATGGCTGACTACTATGTGCGCCACGGCTGGTGCATTGTGTATCCGGTGGCGCCAAACACGGAACCGGTTAATCCCAATCCGCTCTTTGTTACTGAGCCTGCGGCCCGACTGCGCATGGTCCACGCGGCGCGCCATGTGGCCCGAGCGGCCGGGACGTTGGCGGATCGGGCCAAGTGGGATGCGATTTGGGCCGAGGAATGGACAACCCAAGAGCCATTTATCGGACCGGGCTATACGGGTTCGAAGCCCCACGATACCTACTACGGTTTCAATTTTTCCCATTTGAGAAATTACGATCTCATCATGTATGAAAACGATCCGGGGGTACGTGCCGGGTTTAGGCGAGACTTCGCCATTATGGACGCAACGACGAGAGATGACGTTAATGCCCATTTCGAAGCCATTACCTACGCGATGACCGGCGAGCCGGGCCGGCTGGATTTGGCGGTAACGCATCTGGGGGACTGGCTCACGTATCGGGACCGGTGGTACGAAACGAAAAGTAACAGCAGCCGCTGCGGGACGGACATAGAGTGTATCCCGGAGGATCAAGTCACCTACGATCAAAAGCTGCCCGATGGATCGACGGCCTCGCTCGTCGTACCCGGCTCGAGCGCTACGAAGCGATCGGCGTATCCGCTGCCTGTTGGCCAGCGCCATGGCCAGTATTTCATCTGGCTCCGCAGCCCCTACACTCTTGATCAACCCGCAAATACCCTCACAGGTCGTGCCGCAGGGCATGATTTCTTGCTGCCTTATTATATGCTCCGTTACTACACCGAGGTGACACTGCCGCCGTTTGATCCTCTGCCCTCTTACGCGGGGCCGACGATTCGGTAACAGGAATGGGAGTCGTTCGCCCGAGTTTTAACCTGAAAACCGGGGTCTGATCCCCCAGCAGCCGCAAAACGCGGTCCGTAACCATGGTCGGAACACCGAAGACCAACCGCTTGAAAAGAGCTTTGCGGGTTGGGCTGTTCGGCATCGGCCTCGACGCCTATTGGCCACAGTTCAAAGGACTGAAAGAACGGCTCGAAGGCTACGTTCAAGTGGTCCATGAGCGGCTGAAACGTCCGGTGGTCGAGATTGTCAATCTCGGTCTGATTGACACGCCGTCGAAGGCGCTCGCAGCCGGACACCGTTTTCGGCGGGAGGACGTGGATCTGATTTTCCTCCACGTCACGACTTACGCGTTATCTTCGACGGTGCTGCCGGTCGTGCAGCGCGCCAAAGTACCGGTCATTATCCTGAATCTTCAGCCCGCGCCGGCCATTGACTACGCCGCGTTCAACCAAATGGGCGACCGCACCGCGATGACGGGTGAATGGCTGGCGCATTGCGCGGCTTGTCCGGTGCCGGAGACCGCCAACGTTTTCAACCGCGCCCGGATCGAATTCCATCAGCTCACCGGCATGTTGCAAGACGATCCGGCGTGCTGGAACCAGGTGGACGCGTGGATCAAGGCCGCGCGAGTCGCCAACGTGATGTTCCACAACCGGCTCGGCTTGATGGGCCATTACTACGGCGGCATGTTGGACATCTACTCGGACCTGACCCAGCACTGCGCGACGTTCGGCGGGCACATGGAAATCATCGAGGTGGATGAACTGGCCGCGCTCCGCCGCGAAGTCACAGCCGCGCAGATCAAGTCCCGCATCGCCGGGTTCAAAAAGGTTTTCGACGTGCAACCTGACTGCGCTGAAAACGAATTGGCGCGCGCCGCGAAGACTTCCGTTGCGTTGGATCGCCTCGTTGCAGAACACGGCCTCGGCTCGCTGGCTTACTACTACCTGGGCACGGGCAACGCTGAGAACGAAGACGCCATCAGTTCCATCATACTCGGCAATTCGCTTTTGACCGCGCGTGGAATCCCCGTCGCCGGCGAATACGAAGTGAAGAACGTTCAGGCCATGAAAATCATGGACGCGTTTGGCGTCGGCGGCTCGTTCACGGAGTATTACGCGATGGATTTCAACGACGACGTGGTGCTCATGGGCCACGACGGGCCAGGGCACATCAAGATTGCGGAAGGGAAAACCAAAGTCCGCCCGCTCAAAGTTTATCACGGCAAAGTCGGTCGCGGCCTGTCCGTCGAGATGTCCGTGAAACACGGCCCGGTCACGTTGCTCTCCGTGGTGCAAACCGTGGACGGCAAATTAAAATTCCTCGTGGCCGAAGGCGAATCTGTTGCTGGTCCAATTCTTGAAATTGGAAACACAAACAGCCGTTATCGCTTTTCAATCGGCGCGCGCAAATTCGTAAATGACTGGAACGCGCACGGCCCGGCGCATCACTGCGCCGTCGGCGTTGGCCACATCGCCGACAAGATTGACAAGCTCGGTCAGTTGCTTGGTATCGAGACCGCGCGTGTCTGTTAAACTTCCAATTATGAATCCATTCCTCGGCGTGGTTTACCACTGGATCGGCGGGCTGGCGGCCGGAAGTTTTTATCTGCCGTTTCGCGGCGTGAAAAAATGGTCGTGGGAAACCTACTGGCTCGTCAACGGCGTGTTCAGTTGGATTCTCGCGCCGCTCGTGATGGCGTCGCTGCTGGTGCCGGACGCGCTGGACATTTTGCGCCACGCGGACAGTGGCGCGCTGGGCTGGGCATATTTCTGGGGCGCGATGTGGGGCATCGGCGGGCTGACGTTCGGGCTTTCAGTGCGTTACCTCGGCATTGCGCTGGGCTACGGCATCGCGCTCGGTTTTTGCGCCGCGTTCGGCACGCTGATCCCGCCGGCCTACTTCGGTGAACTTGGAAGAATCGCCGGCGAAACTTCCGGCCGCTTCGTCCTGCTCGGCGTGGCGGTCTGCCTCGGCGGAATTTTCGCCAGCGGCCTGGCGGGAAAATCCAAGGAGGGCGAACTGAGCGCGGAGCAGAAAAAGGCGCACGTTGCGGAGTTCAATTTTCTCAAGGGCGTGATGGTCGCCGCGTTCGCCGGTGTGATGAGCGCGTGCATGAGCTTCGCGTTCGCCGCAGGAAAACCGATCGCGGCGGCGGCGAAGGCCAGCCTCCTTGCGCACGGACGTTCCGACGTGTGGCAGAATCTCCCGCTGCTAATCGTCATCCTGCTCGGCGGCTTCACG
Organism: Verrucomicrobiota bacterium; assembly: GCA_016200005.1. Lineage (NCBI taxonomy): Bacteria > Pseudomonadati > Verrucomicrobiota > Verrucomicrobiota bacterium. The sequence goes on from JACQFP010000017.1 coordinate 12,823, forward strand.
ACGAACTTCTTCTGGTGCGTCATCCTCAACGTGAAAAACAGATCCGCGCGCGAGTACCTCGACGCCGCGACGCCGCTGCCGTTGAACTATATCCTCTCTGCGCTGGCCGGCGTCACGTGGTATCTGCAATTTTTCTTTTACGGCATGGGCACGACGAAGATGGGCAAATACGATTTCTCCAGTTGGACTTTGCACATGGTCAGCATCATCATCTTCAGCACGCTCTGGGGCGTGGTGCTGAAGGAATGGCGCGGCACGAGCAAAAAGACCCACGCGCTCATCGCCGTCGGGTTGGCGGTGTTGATTTTGTCCACGCTCATCATCGGCTACGGCAATTTTCTCAAAGCTCGCGCTAGCCGTGACCGAGTCAATTGATGTCATCGGACTACATACGGCGCGGCCGGTTCATCATGGGTTTCCTCCACCCACTGGCGCAGCATCTGCCGGTGCTGCTCCAGCGCTGCCTGGTAAGTCGGATTCTCCGCAAGGTTTTTCATTTCGCCGGGGTCTTTGTCCAAGTCAATCAACTGTTCCCGGTGTTTCCCTGAGTCATAGATGCTGTACTTGTAACGCAGCGACCGCAGCGACCGACCGATTTCGCTCTCGACTACCAGTTGGTCGCGCCAGGATCGCGGCTTCCGGCCTTCCGCCAGCGGCCTGACGCTGCGGCCCGGAAGGCCCGACGGCAGGGCGATGCCCGCGTAATCACACAGGGTTGGGGTCAAGTTCAGTCCGTTGGAAACCAGATGTTCTTTGTCCACTAGCCCGGGCTTGGTCACGCCTTTGAAACTGACGATGAATGGAATCCGCGTGGCCTCTTCGTAGAGAACGCATTTGTGCTCCAAGCGATGGGCCGAGTCCATGTCGCCGTGATCACTGGTGAAGACAATCAGGGTGTTCTTCTCCAGCCCCGCAGCGCGGAGAGCTTGAAGAAGTTTGCCAATTTCGGCGTCCACCCGCTCCGTCAGCCGGGCATAGGCCCAGCGATGCAATCGCCAATCCTCGTCGCCCCAGTGCCGGCGCACATAGACGCGGGAGGGCAGCTCCCGCCGCGCATTTGTTTCAATGACTTCCGCCTCTAAGGCCGGGATCTCATGATTCGACGGGAGCGGCGGACACAGCTTCCGAAAAAATTCCTCCGGGGAAATGTTGGCCGGCAACCGCATCGCCTCGGCCAAATTCTGGGCCGAACGTCCGGCGTACACCTTTTCGCCCTGACTTCGCGCGCAGTCATTGATCGCCATCATGCAGATGTCGTGCGGGTTGATGAAGGACGCCACCAGCAAAAAAGGCTTCTCCCGTTTGCGCCGGATGAAATCCGCGCCGTCATCCGCCAGCCCCATCCCAATCTCCTTGGAGATGTAATCGAAGCCGATTTCTTCCAGGCTCATCGGCAAGTGCACCTTGCCGCCGTAGGCCGCGTCGTAACCGGCGTTCCGGAAGAGCCGGCCCAAAGATCGCTCCAAGATCGTTGCGGGCACTTTCAACTTGGGGGCATCCTTGTTGCTGGGGACATCCTGGTTGAACCTCAGACCGATCGTGCTGGGCATGAGACCGGTCATCAGGCTGAAGCGCGACGGCTCGCAAACCGGGTTGGCGCAATACGCCCGTTCGAACCGTGCGCCCGCCCGGGCCAGACTGTCCATCGCGGGCGTTTTCAAATACTTGTTGCCCGCGCACCTCAACATGCCCGCATGCTGTTGGTCGGTCAAAATCAGCAGGATGTTGGGCCGCTGGCCGGACGGCATGCCGGCCGCCGCCGCCGCGTTGACTTCGCCGACCAAGCCGGCCGCTGAAATCAACAGAAACGGGATGATGGATGAACGATTTATTGAGTTGGATGCTGCCAGGCAGCGGCACTTTCTGTAAAGCCACGGACAGGCGTCAAGTGCGTAACGCCATGCGTGAGTCTCCGGCCTTACGAGTTGAACTGAAAAAAGCCTTGCTGCCGTCGGTGCGCAGCAACTCGGATCGAAAGCGAAATTCAGCGCGTGGAGGGCTGAGCTTCGGCCTTGATGCGCACCGGTCCCAGCAAACCGGAGTGGAGGTGCTCAGCTTCCCGCAAAATGCTCCCGTCATGCCACCAGCGATTGAACTGTCCGGGAATGGCCGAATCGAAGATGTCCCAGCGCATCCGGTTGGCCAGAAGATTGGCGGCCACCACGACCAGTTCGTTCTTCCCGGTCGTCGCGAAGCGCGTGATGTCCACTTCATACGGCGGCCAGGCGAGGCTGCCGGCCAACTTGCCGTTGAGCCACACTTCGCCGGTGTAACAAAGTTCGCCCAGGTCCAGCTTCAGCTTGCGACCGGCGTAGGCTGCGGGTAGGCCGAAGGTCGTTCGATAGACGCCGCGCCCCGAATACCAGTCCAGCCCGAGTGCCTGCCAATCGCCCAGTTCGGCTCGCGCCGGCTGGCAACGAAACACCAGCGGCGCTTGCAGGCCATCTTCGGCACGCTCGATCCGCACGCGGAGGCTGATGACGGAATGTGGCGCGGGCTTTTCGGGCAGCGTGAGCGGACCCGAAGCGGGCACCACGAACGGACGATTGTTCAGAAAGATTTCCCAATCGCCGCGAATGTCCGGCCGCTCCAGCGACCGCGCGCCTGGCGGAAGAACTGCGCGATACCAGATCACCGCCGGCAACGTTTGCGGTTTTCCGCGCAAGGGCATTTCGCCCCACTTGCCGAAGGGCGGGAAAGCGAACTCGAAGGCGGGCAGCCAGTCAGTCGCCTGCGTCCGAACCTGCCACTTCCGGTCCGTCCGGATCGCCACAGTTTTTCCAGCCCCGCCGCTGATCTCGCCCTGCGCCAGCAGATAACCGCCGTCTTTTACGGTGATGGCGATGGTGTTTTTGCCGTGCTTCAACGGCAACGTCTCCAGCGTCACCGGCGTGGCGGAGTTCGTTCCTACGGCAACGAGTGCGTCGTTGATGAAACACTCGAAGGATTCATCGGCGGCGAGCGTGAGCCAGGCGCCGGACGGCTCGAACGGCACATCAAAGGTTTTTTGGAAATGAAGTTCCGGTCCGCCCAACTCGCCTTGAAAGTCCTGATGGATGTAGCGCGTGATCCAGGCCGCATCCCAAGCCGAGAGGTAACGCTCCGCGCCGCGCTGCGGGTTCAGCGTGTCCACGATTTTGATCCGCCGCCAGTCCGACTCGTTGCTCTTGCCGGGTGGGTGGCCGCGTTCGATGCGCAGATCCATGACGGGCAATTCCACCCTTGTTTCGCCGGGGTCGGGCTTCCAAACGTAATCCAGTTCCGTGGGTGCGACTTGAAAGGTCCACGGACCTTTCACCGCCAGCGGCGGGGGTGAAGCGCTCCCGCTCGGACGATCGGCTTTGCCGGCGCTCGTCGTGCCAGCGCCGTGATTGAACACGAGGTAACTGCCTTCCCACGATTTGCGTTCGAGGCGCAGCGTTGTGTGGGTGGAGGACTGCGTTGTGGCGGACACAGCAGTGCTGTCACCCGTCGCCGGGTCCCAGCGTTCCACCGTCCCGGTCGCCGCGAATTGAATCGTCCATGCGCCCGCGCGTTTTTCTGAATTGACCAGCCAGTACACATGGCGCTCGCCAACGCGGCGATGCACGCAGCGCAGCGTCTCGCGTTCGCCGGACAGCACGCGGACATTCGGCGCCAATTCCTTTCCCAAACGCGCCAACAGTTCCGCGCCGTCGGCCCCTGGCCGGTCGCCAAAAAGTTCCCGGGAGATGCGGATGACTTCCGGATCCTCCGCTCCGTTCTCCGCGGAATGGCGCGGCGTCACGCCGACGGCGATGACTTTCAACCCGCCGTGTGACAACTCCAAAATCCGGCGATACGCCGCGAGCGACACGGTGCGCGCCGCCGGCAACAGCAGGACACGATAGGATTCTTTCCCGATTTTCACCCGGCCATCCGGCACCGGCGCCGCCTGAAGTAAACTATCCGTGTCCACCAAGTCGCAATCAATCTGTTGTCGCAGCAGGCGGTCCACCAGTTGTTCGGTGGCGGGCCGGTTGCGCGTATTCGTGGTCGCCAGGCCCGGCACGACCGGCGTGGCGAGGCCGATAATTTCGGGTGCCACCAGCTTGGCGAGGCCGGGGATCTCGACCGGCGGACTGACCTGGAATCCGCGACTCCAAACGTCCTCCACCGGATAGAGAATCACCACGTCCGCCACGTGTTCGCCCTGCCGGCCCATGAAGGAAACCCGGCGCGTGTAATCCGCGAGGTGGCGGAAGTATTTCCAATACGGATTCTGGTAGAACCACGAGTTGGGCCAGTCATCCATCGTCGCCGGCTGATCCATCGAGTAGTGAAACAGGTGGAAGATGAAAAAGTTGACTCCATAGACGGAAAGCATGTTCACGCCGTAACGGGTCTGGTCCAGCGTGATGGCCCAGCCGGCCCCGCCGAGCGATTCCGCCGCGGCGCGCTCCCGGCCATAGACGTGGCTGACGGAACTGAGTTGCTTTGGCTTCCACGAGCCGATGACGCGCGGGAAGGTATAGCGAAAGTCCTCGTTGTCGGTGCCGGGAATCTGCGCGTGTCGCCAGGTGCGGAAATAGTCGCCCTCGTCTCGGAGGTTGCGGAATGCCTCCAGCGTATGTCCCGTCAATTGCAGGTGATGCCGGTCGCACCAGGCGGAGATTTGCTTGAACCAGGCTTCTTCAAAAAGTTGGGTGTACACTTCAAAGTAGTCGCAACGCACTTTGATCGTTCGTGGCCCGCCGTCGAAGTAAAGGAGCGGCAGCGAGGTTGCCAGGTCGTAGCCTTTGACCCGCCGGAATCGTTCCGCCAGTAGCGGGTCCCAGGCGACCGCCGTGTTCCCGATTTCGTCGAAGAACGAACCGGGAATCGTCTTGCCGAAATCTTCGCCGAACTGTTTGGCGTATTCCTCGTAAGTGTTGTCGAGGAACTCGCGGACGGTGGCCGGGTTGAGATAATTTGGCTTGGCCCCATCGCCGTAATTGAGCCGGAAGACGCTCACGCGCCATTCGCCCGGCGGCACCTCCCAGATGCCGCTGCCGTCCGATAGATTCAGCGTCGTCAGGTTGGTCAATGAAGCGGCTTCGAGGCGGTTGGTTCCCCCGCCCGCCCGCCGCGCCGCTCGGCCATTTGTCCTCGTCATAAATCCAGCTTTGGAACCCGACCTTCTTCGCGTGCTCGACGCTGGCGCGAACGCCGTTCCAGAAACCGTCGGAGAAATACGGCGTTTCGCTTTCGTCCAATCCGGCGCGGGCGTGCATGAAGGCGCCATAGACTCCCTGCTGCACCATCTGGTCAATCTGCCAGGTGAGTTTCTCCGGCTTCAAAGTGTCGTTCCAGGACCAGAACGCCATCAGGCTGCATTCGCGCGGCGGGTCGCGGAAGTGTTCCTTGAGTGGGTCGGCGGCAGCGAACACCGGCCACGTTCCCGCCAAGACGGCGAGCCAGACGGCAGCACGCATTGTGCGACGCTCGGTTCGATCGGTCATGGGTGACTTATGGGAACCTCCGAAAACTGCTTTTCGGAGTCGGGTTGAGGTTGGCGGTTCGGTTTTCGGTGTGGCTGGATTCATGGCGGCTCCTGCGGCGGATGTTTTCCTGACAGTTAATCTTTTGTGGTTAATTGATTTTCGGTTATTTCTGGATTTGATCTTCGCTTTTCAGGCGGCGGTCCGTGGCAGTCCCGATTCGGAATCGGGATTCGTAGCGGGCCAGGTTGTCATCAGGTTGATCAAGCCAATCGCCGCCGCCTGACACCGCCGCCCAAGCATCACTGCCAAAGCAAGGAATGTCGTCAACGGAATTGATTGCGTTTTCACATTATTAACTTAAGCGAAAAAAAACACGGGACTATATTGACTACCCGTTTACGTTCGTCAACGCCTTGCTTCCCCAAGCCCCCGGCTCCGACTCCTCACTTTCTTTGCCGCGGCCCGTAGGCGGGCGGGCGGTAATCTTTGAGGTGGACAAGGTCCGAGAACTTTGCGATGGAGGGATGTTTGCGGCAACCTCGACCGAAAGAAGCACAACCATGAACCAACTCGTTTTTGCTCGCGTCCGACCTCCTCGCCAATCGTGGCTGCAGCTGCTCGGTGGTTTGGCCGCCGCCTGTTGCGTGACCACGGCCAGTCTGGCTGCGGACGCCCTGACCCCGCTCAACCTGCGCGACGTTCAAGTCGGCGGCGAGATCGGACGGCGCATCACCATCACGATCACCAACAACTTGCTGGTGCTGGACGCTGACCACGACTTTCTGGCTTCCTTCAAGGCCAAGACTAACGAAGGCGGTTACATCGGCCTCGGCAAATTGATTGATGCCACCGTGAAGTTCGCCGCCGAAACCGGCGATCCGCGCGTGCTCGCGTTGAAGCAGCACCTCGTTGACGAGACGATCAAGGCGCAGGCACCCGATGGCTACCTCGGCCAGCTCGCGCCCGCCCAACGCGTGCGGGGATTCTGGGACATTCACGAGATGGGTTACGTGATCTGGGGTTTGCTGACGGATTACAAGTATTTCGGCGACGAAAGGTCGCTGGCCGCCGCGCGCAAAGGGGCGGATTATCTCCTGCGCAATTGGTCCACGCTCCCGCCGGATTGGGGGCATAAGATCGGCGTGGCCCCGTATGTGGCCGTCACTGGCCTCGAGCGCACGATGCTCGCCCTGCACCGCCAGACCGGCGCGGCGCCGTATCTCGATTTCGTCACGAAGACGCGGGCGCTGCCCGAGTGGGAACTGCCCATCGTCATCGGGCGCCGCCCCGGCATCGAAGGTCACATCTACGCCTACCTGGCGCGCTGCCTCGCGCAACTTGAGCTTTACCGCCACCAACCCGACCACCGCCTGCTCGGCCAGACGGATCGCGCGCTCGATTTCATGCTGAACCATGACGGCCTGCAAATCACCGGCGGCGCCGGCCAGTGCGAGATTTGGACCGACGACCAGGACGGACGCGGCGATCTCGGCGAAACCTGTTCCACGGCGTATCAACTCCGCGTCTATGACAACCTGCTCCGGCTCCGCGGGGACGCGCGCCTAGGCGATCTCATCGAACGTACGATCTACAACGCGCTCTTTGCCGCGCAATCGCCCGACGGCCGCCGCCTCCGCTACTTCTCGCCGACGGAAGGCGGGCGCGTTTATTTTCCGCTGGACACCTATTGCTGCCCGTGCAACTTCCGCCGCATCGTGGCCGAGCTGCCCGCGATGGTATTTTACCGCGCTCACGACGGCCTAGCCGTGAACCTCTACACGACGGCCGAGGCGAAGTTGTCCGTCGGCAAGAACGTGCCGCTCACGATCCGGCAGGCAACCGATTACCTGAACTCAGGGCGCATCCGGCTGCAACTCGATCCCGCGCGACCGGTGAAGTTTCCGCTACAACTCCGCATCCCCGCCTGGGCGCGCGGCGCAAGCGTGACCGTCAATGGCCGGCCCGCCAAAGGCGCTGGGCAGGCAGGCAGGTTCTTTGCATTGACGCGCGAATGGAAGTCCGGCGACGAGGTCTCGCTCAACCTGCAGATGTCCTGGCGACTGGTGAAGGGCCGTCAACGCCAGGCCGGGCGCGTGGCCGTGATGCGCGGCCCGCAACTCTTCTGCCTCAATCCCGCCCAGAACCCCGCCATCGCCAAACTCGACGGCACCGAACTGGGCTACCTCGCGCTCGATCCCGCGTCGCTGACGGACCCGGTGCCGAGCGACGTCGTGCGCCCCGAGGGCCTCGGCTGTCGCGTGAAAGCCTGGAAGGCCGGCTTCGGCATCGAAAAGAAAGCCGACTTCACGCTGACGCTGACCGAGTTCCCGGACCCCGACGGCAAGGCCACTTATTTCCGGCTCCGCGATTTCAGTGTCGCGGTGGATGACGAGTTGCTGGCCGGGAAAAGCAAGTGAACTCAAAAGCGAACCGTGAACCTGAATCGTGAAACTAAGGGGTTGAGTCGGCGGGCCTTGATCAAAGGCGTCGCCGCGCTTGCCGGCGGGGTGATTGTGTCACGCGCGGCCCGCGCCGCCCAGCATGGGCCAGGCGCGTCCGGTTCACCGCCAAAGCGGCGCGTCATCGAGGCGGCGGATGACCGCGCGGTGGCCGGCACCGCAGCCGGGCTGGTGCGCGGGTATATCAGCGGCGGTATTTATACCTTCAAAGGAATCCCCTACGGAGCACCCACCGGCGGCGAGGCGCGCTTCCGGCCTCCAAGCAAACCGAAGCCGTGGAAAAAGGTTCGCAGCGCGATGGCTTACGGACCGACGTGTCCCACGACCATTCACTATCGCTATCTTTACGACACTGAAACCGCCTTTCTTCTCTCGCCGCATTACGATGCGCTCGACGAGGATTGTTTGCGGTTGAACGTGTGGACCCCGGGCCTCGGGAGCGACGGCCGCCGTCCCGTGATGGTCTGGCTGCACGGGGGCGGTTGCACGGCGTGGTCGGCCCAGTTCCTGTCGTGTTTTGATGGCGAAGATCTGAGCCGCGATAGCAACGTCGTCGTCGTGTCGGTCAATCACCGCTTGGGGCCCTTCGGATTTCTCCATCTCGCCGAGTTCGGCGGCGCGCCCTGCGCGCGCTCCGGCAACGCGGGCACGCTGGACTTGATTGCGGCGCTCGAATGGATCCGGGACAACGTCGCGAGATTCGGAGGAAATCCCGACAACGTAACGCTGTTCGGTCAGTCGGGGGGAGGCTCGAAAATCGGCGCGCTGTTGGCGATGCCGTCGGCCAAGGGGCTTTTTCACAAGGCAATCGTCATGAGTGGCACCACGCGCGGCACCACCAGCGCGCGGAACGCGAACACGGTGGCGTCCGGGATCATGGCCGAACTCGAACCCGAACCCGGCGCGAACGGAATCGAAAAACTGAAGAACATCCCTGCGGAACGTCTGCTCGCCGCGGCGGACGTGGCGCTCGATAAACTTGCGCCGCCGGTCAAAACTCCCGGCGGATTCTATCCGAAATCGTGGGACCATGGCTGGGGACCGACCGTGGACGGATCGCTGCTGCCGGAGTTTCCGTTCGATGCGGAGGCGCCCGCTTGCTCGGGGCACGTCCCGCTCATGATCGGGACGGTCTTGAACGAGTGCATGCCGCCCTTCTTCAGTCGGGCCGAGGAGAAGTTGACCGAGTCGGAACTTCAGGACCGACTCGGCCCCGCCTGCGGCACGCGCACTGCCAGTTTCCTTGCCGCGTATCGGCGCGCTTATCCCGGCGTGAAGCCCATCGAGCTGTTGGCGATCATCTATTCGACTTACGTGAGGCGGACCGCGGTCTCCTGGGCGGAGCGCAAGGCGGCCCAGAAAGCAGCGCCGGCGTATCTATATTGGTTCACGTGGCACACGCCCATGCTTGACGGCCGGCCGCGCGCTTTTCACTGCCTCGATCTTCCGTTTGTGTTCAACAACACTGATCGTTGCGCGAGCATGACGGGCGGCGGCGACGATGCGCGCACGCTGGCGAAAAACATGAGCCGAGCCTTCGCGAGTTTCGCCCGCACGGGCAATCCGAATCACGGCCAACTCCCGCGCTGGCCGGAGTTCAACGCCGCGGACGGGCTAGTGATGATTTTCGATTCGAAATGCGAGGTCAAAAAGCACCCGGATCGCGAGCTTATCCTTCTGTTCCAAGACGTGCTTCGCGCTCATCCCTCCGTGGCGATCTGATATGAGAGCGTTGACCTTTTGCGCGGCGGTAGCGGCAGTAGCTTCCGTTTGCTCCGCAAAGCCGGTCACTTCCGCGGCCCCTTCCGGGTCGTTTCGGCTTGAGGCGCTGGTTGACTTCGTTGACGACGCGCTACGCGGTGGCCGCACCCTGACAGCACGCGATATTGACGCGATGATGACCCGGTTGGCCGGGCTGGGCATCCGACGGGTGAGTTGGGCCTTTTACGCCGATGGTCGCGGCGGATATTTGAACCCAACCGACACCACCGTGGACTACCGAGGCGGCTGGAAACACTATGACGCGACGTACCGCGAACTGGGTAATCCGCTCAAGGTCGCCGTGGAGTGCGGCCATCGTCACGGCTTGGAAGTCTATGCTTACTTCAAGCCGTACGAGAATGGTCCCGGCGTGATGTTTCCGGCCGGCTCTCCGCAGGCCAAGGAGTGGGGGTTGCTTGACTGCATCGGCGGGAAACTCGCCTGGATGGACCGGTTCGTCCGCGACCATCCGCACCTTCGCATCCAGCGGCGGGCCGACGACCTCCCGGTCACGGCGACGAACGCTGCGGTGCGCGGCATTCGCTTGACCAAGCAAGACGCGACGCCGACGCGGCTCACTCGGGAGCACATTCAAATCTGGACGAGTCCCGACAATTTCCGCTACCGGCGGGCCGAAGTGAAATTCACCTGCCACGAAACCGTGGAAGCAGCCCCGCGCGAGGCGCGCGATCAATTTGGCAAGGTGATGACACGCAAAGGCGATCCGGTTCGCGTGCTGACGTTATCGGGCTTGGACCTGACCGATAACTACATCCTCGTCACCAGCGACTTTACCGGCGGCAAGGGTGATTTTGTCAACTCGGGCCTGGCGATCTTAACCACGCTGGACGCGCAGGGACGCGAGATTCCCGGCGTGTTCGCGTCCGGCGGCGCCGTGTGGAATCGTAATCTCGTCAATTTCCGGGAAGGCGGTTTGATGTTTGACTACGGGTGGGGCGCCGCGCCCGTGCGACTGGATGCGCCGAATGCCGACGGGCGTTCCGGGTTTATCGCCTTTGCGCGGGGTCGGAACGAATACTTGCCGGGTGCGCTTTGCGAGACCGAGCTGGACGTGCAAAAGTTTTGGCTCGGGTGCTTGGAGGAGATCATCGCCGCGGGTGTGGACGGCGTGGATTTTCGCGAGGAGAATCACAGCACGCACACCGATTATCCGGAAGATTATGGATTCAACGCGGTCATTTTGGCCAAAGCCCGGACCCGGCCCGGGGATTTGCTGGCAAATATCGCGGAGGTCCGAGGCGAAGCGTACACGGATTTTCTGCGCGAATGCAATCGCCGGCTGTCGCGCGCGGGAATCGCGATGCGCTACAACCTGCAACTGGATTTTTTCCGGCCCGATCCTCCACGCGACCGACTGCTGGCGTACCCGGCAAATATCCGCTTCGACTGGCAACGCTGGGTGGACGAGGGCCTGATGGATGAAGCGATTCTTCGATTCTACAGCTTGCCGTTTTCGGCTATTTTCAACGACGCCACCGCTCAGGAAATGATCCGTGGGTGTCGCGCCCACGGAATTCCCATTACGGTGAATCGCTATGTAAGGCAGGCGGCGGACCAGCTTCCAGTCGAACTGCAGCGCATCCGAACCGACGGGCGTTTTAGCGGTTTCATTTTTTACGAAACCAACGAATACCTTGATTTCGGCGCCACCCCCGGCACCTGCCGCGTCACGTCTCCGCCTCTGTTGAAAGCACTAACAGAAGCAATCGGCGGCACCGGCCTCCGGTAGAGGCGAGCCGCGCGCCTTGGATTTGCGGATACCGGTCCACCAGTCGGCGGACTTGCGCCATCCGTTGCTCGTAAACGAACGGTCGTCCCTCGCCCGTGCCGTCGGCGGAAATCTCCCAGACGAGTTGCGGAAATTCCGCAACTTCCTTGCTGAGACGATCGGCTTCCGGGTCGTCGTTGGGAATGCCGTTGCCGGCCATGACGACGTTCGGCACGCCGAGCAATTGAGCGCGCTGGGCGGGGCTGGCCTCGGCGAAAGTGGCGACGGCGTGTGGTCCCGCTTTCGTCATCTCTGGATTACCCCAGACCCAAAGCAGGTCGCGGATGGTTTTGAGTTTGGTTCGTTCCGTTGGCCGTGGCTCATGCCCCTGCGCGAAGCTGCGGCACGCGCTTCCGCCCAGCATCACTGCCAGGGCAAGGAATGTCGTCAACGGAATTGATTGCGCTTTCGTTTTATCGTGTGCGCCGCGCGATCCCGGTCACGAGGATTTCCCCGCGCGCCGCTTGCAGACTTTGTCAGCCGGGCGGCCGGGCTGTTTCCTTCAGTGTCTGCCTGCCGCTGCGCAACGGTTTCGTTTCGCCGGAAGGCAGGATGGCCATCGCGTTGACGCCTTTGGGAATTTCCGTTTCGAGACGAAATGTTGCGCCGTCTTTGCGCCAGCGGCTTACGACCCGACCGCGCGGCGTTTGGAGCGTCGCCTCGGCGTTGGCCAAAGCCCCAGGGTTCGGAGCGATGAGGATTTTCTGCCAGCCGACGCTCCCGGGTTGCTGCCGGATGCCGCCGATGTAGCCGTAAAACCATTCCATCACGTGTCCCAACATGCAGTGATTGAGCGATTGGCGGCCGTCCATCATGGCGTCCCACGTTTCCGGTAACGAGGTCAGCCCCTTGCTCAGGATGCCGCCGTAACTGCCCGTGCCGTCGCGGGAGTAAACGCGGTGCAGAATATCCGAGCGTCCGGCCTCCGCCAGCGCGCGGAGGAAATAGACGTGGCCAACGTCGCCCGGCGTCTGCTGCCAGCCACGTTTTTCCAGGTCCGCGATGATGTCCTGCACCAGCACCGCGCGATCGGCCTGCGGGACGAGATCGGCGCACAAGGCCATCGAGTTGGCGCACTGCGGACTGCCGTTGTGGCGAAGTTTGCGCGTGACCGGGTCCTGAAAGTGCCGCTGGAAATCCGCCGTGATGCGTGTGTGCAATTCGCGATACTTCTTCGCGTCCTCCGTTTGCCCCAACGCCTCCGCCGCGCGCGAAACCGTCAGGGCGCAAAGCCCCCAGGTGGCCGTGGCGGACAACTCCGTCGGCGTGAAGCGAGAGGGACCGGGCCGCTGGCCGTGACCGTAATCATACCAGTCGCCGAGCCCGCCGGGCGCGAGGCCGTCCTTGGCCTCGGTCTGGATGTAGTCGGTGAAGCGGCGCATCATGTCGAAATTGTCGCGCAGGATTTGGAGGTCACCGAACCATTCGTAGTGATGCCACGGCACCATCACCGCGGCAGCGCCCCATTCGACGGTCCAGTTGTCCGCGCCCGGAAACCGCCCTGCCGGATAGCTCGGTGCCACGGTCAGCACGCGTCCGCTTGGCTCCTGCGCGTCGCGGATGTCATGCGCGATCTTGCTGTACCAGTCCCGGCCTTCGTAGCGATACAGGAAAGTCGGCGCCAGCAGATACGAACATTCCAGCCAGCCGAGCTTTTCGCGATGCGGACAATCGGTCATCACCCAGTTCATGTTGGCGCGCACGGCCGCATCAATGAGTTCGTGCGTGCGGTTGTACAGGTCGCTGGAGCTGTGGAACGTGCCGACTTGAGGCAGCGCCGCACGAACCGGCACCAGTTCCATCCGGCGAACGACAGGGAGATTTTGCGGGTTTGAACGCCCTTTCGGCACCGCGCCGGTGACTTCGACAAACTGCATGCCGAGGTAAAACGAAACCCATTGATGCGTCAACGGCTGTCCATCGGTGACGACATCGCAGCCCACGACGTAGCCGCCGAACAGGCGGTCCTTGTCGTTCTTATGCTCGCCGCAGCGGAATTGAACGCGGTCGCCGGATTGGCCTCCTTCCAACTCGACCCGCAACTGCGCAGCCACGTTTTTCGGAAAGCTGTAGAGCAACACGCCCGGTGACGGCTCCTTCACCGAGACCGGCGCGTGCCGCCCGAACTTTCCGATACCCGGGAAGAACTGGCGCTCCAGTTTGCCGGCGGGCGCAGTCGCGAGGCGCGCAGCCTGCCACTCGCGGTCATTGAAGCCGGCGCGATCCCAGCCCGCCTGCCGGCGGCGGGCATCAAAGTCCTCACCGGCGAAAATGTGAGAGAACGCGACCGGACCTTCGGCGGTGCGCCAAGTGGTGTCGCTGCCGATGTGTTCGGTTGAGCCGCCTTTCGGCTGCAGCATGATCTCCGCGCACAGTAGAAGCGGATCTTCCGCTTTTCGCTGGGGGCCTTTCTTGTTGTAGCGGCCTGCTGGCGGGTTGGGATTGTGCCAGAACGAATTGTTCAGCATCACGCCCACGCAGTTCGTGCCGCGAACCAGCGACATCGTGATGTCGAAGTCGCGATAGTAAATCGTTTTCTCGTACTGCGACCAAGGCTGGTTAATGCCGGTTTCCGCCAGCCGCCGGCCATTGAGCGAGATGTCGTAATCGCCCAGGCCGATGATCCGGATGGTGGCGTGTTCGGGCCTGGCCGTGACGACGAACTCTTTCCGAAAGAGCGGCAGCGCGGCGTTGGTCGCGGTGCTTGACGGTGGCGCTATCCAGCGGGCCTCCTGAAATTGCGCGGTTGCCGCGGAAACCACAGTGAACAGGGCGAGCGTGGTTGCCCAGTTGGTCGGGATTGTTTTCGTTTTCACGGCTCACATTTTCGAGATTCGCGGACCCGATGTTCTGGTGGCTTATGGGACCTGCCCGGGTGGGTCAACGTGACGGTCCACTTTTCGACCAACCGCTGCAGCGAGCACCAGCGTCAATGCGACGGGCAGCGTGAAATGCATTCTTCCTTTGCCCGGGACTTTTGCGCGCTGTTGAGTCACTTCGATTCATACACCGATCACTTTCGCAAAATCAAAATCCGCCAGCTTGCCCTCTAAGAAAAAGATTGTCCCGTGAATGGCCGCCGCTTCGCCCGGCTCCAAGTCCTTGAACTTCGGGTCGGCGTGCATGCAAGGGTGGTAGGGGTTACCAATCATCGAGAGTGTGTCCTTGTGCCAGGTCATGCCCACCCAGCGCTCGGCCAGATTCGAGCGCGTGACCATGACCGGCCAGTCCGCCACCCGCTTGCCTTTGGTGCGCCAACCTACGCGGTAAGGATTGTTGCCCGGCGGCAGCTCGCGCGCCTGGTTCAGTGTGACCCAGCCGGCGACTGGTACGTGGACGAACTTGTTGTCGCGCGTGAAATCCGCGAGCTCTTTGATGCCGCGCAGATACGCGCAGGTTTGCAAAGTGATGTCTTTCAAGGGTTGGGCGGTGCCATTCTTGAGGTGCAACTCCAGCGCCACCCTGGTGTCGTTCTGCTTCGTCACGCTGCCGCCGAAACTGACACCGTTGGGCAGGGTCCGCTCGAAAGCGATTCCGTTGGTCACTTTCTGCCACTGCACCCTGGGCAATTCCGCGTACACGGTGGGTGCGTCCGGACTGACGTGGCTGAGGAAGAGCAGCGTCTTGCCGATGAAGATCGCCTCGGGAAAATCCAGCCAGAAGTAATCCTGGCTGGGCCACGCCGGGCTGATCCACGCGATCTGTTCCCACGGGTAGTGCGGCCGCCATTCCCCCGGGAAGATGCGAATGCCTTTGGCCTGGGTTTCGTAAGTGTCGCCGGGCTTGCTGCTGTTGGCCGCATTCGCTTTTGGCGAACGGTTCGTGGTTTGGCTGAAAGCCGGGAGGCCACCCGCCAGCGAGAAAAGGCTCGCGGTGGCCCCGGCTGATTTCAGAAACCGGCGACGGGAAATCGCCTCGGTTGTTTGGTCACTTTGTTTCATATCGTTTTTTAAAGTTGCGTTTCATTCAAATGGTGGCGCTTCTTTCCGACGGGCCGCCAGCTTCATAAAATGATTCTGAAGAAAACTTGTCCACTACTCCAGTCGGAATCGCACATCCTGGAAGGGGATGTCGTTTTCATCGGTGATCCTCAGGGAGAATTCCCATTTGCCGCGCAAGTTCAAAGACGTAACTGACAATTGCGACTTACCTTTGGGCAGCGTGAACGCGATGCGCTTCTCGAACTGGTGCTTGTCGAGGTAAAGCATTCCCTTGCCGCGCGGCGGGTAATCGCTCGCGTCGAAAATGACCTGATCGCCGAGCTTGATGAGGATGCCGTCGCTCCAACCGGTGTGCAGAAACGCGCTTCGCTCCGACGGACTATGCACAAACGAAACAAAGTGCGCGGCGGCGTTGTCCGTGTTTCGAAAGCCGAAGACGTCTTTCATGCACTGGGTGACGCCGCGCGCGTCGAGATTGTCGTAAGCGAACCAACGGACCAGGCCGTCCCGTCCGTGGTAGGCGGTGCGCGGATTGATCGGCTTTTGCAGCGATTCCACCGCGGCAAATTGTGGCTGCGTGTGCGGGTTGCCGACCCGACCCAGCACCCACCACCGGCCGGGCGTGCCGAACGCGTCGCAAAGTTCCTCGCCGGAAATTCGCCCGCGATCAAACCGCCGGACTTTGTTCAACACTGGTTGGAGCGGCGAGGATTTGAGTTCGGGTTTGTCCCTCAGTAGTTGATGCCAATCGCGCAAGTCAATGTCCGGCCGCTTCAAGTCTTGTTTCGTCAGCCCGTATTTTTTCTCCAACTCGGGCGTGTGAACATACCAGGACGGCAGGCCGGAGAACGACCAGACGTAGCGTTTGGAAGCGGCGCGCAGAATGGCCATCTGCTGACGCAACTCTGCGATCTCCTGTTTCCACTGCTGCATCGGGTAATCCTTGCCGCCAGTTTCGATCATGTGCGTTGGCCATACGCCGGGAGCAATGGTGCAACGTCGTCGCCAATAGTCAGCGGTCCTGGCGTCGGTCAGGTTGGGCATGCCGGGGTCTTCAAACCGGGTGGTCGCCAGCGCGGTGACCGGGTCGTGCAAACAGTAAGTGTATTCGGTGCCGAGATGGTAACCGCCCGGAGCATCGCGATCAGCCATCGCTTTGAGCATGCCCAGCATGTAGGCGCGCCCAATGGGCCGGCCCCGCATATAACCTGGCAGGATGATTACCGGCGCGGCGGGAAAAGCGTCCAGCAATGCAGCGGCGCATTCGTAACCCTGTCGGCCGGCCGCAGCCAACAAGTCGCCGACGGTGTAATTGGTGTAGGTGTAAATCTTGTGGTCAATCGAGTAACGCAGATAGGGATACTCGACATCCACGCACACGCCGCGAAAGCCCAACTGCTTGGCCACCGTGCCGAGGGTGGAAAACTCCGCAGCCATTTTCCGCGTGTAAGGCTCGGAAAGGAGCGTTGCGGCTGAAGGCCATTCCCCGCTGTCCGAGAAGTAAACCGTCAGAAAGTTCTCCGTCACGCCGGCCTTGCGCAGCGCCTCCAAATTCGCGCGCGCCGCCTCAAGCCAGGCTTTGTCTTTCGGCTCTGTTCCTCCGGCTCCGAGAAACCGCTGGGCGCAATCCTCCCAACTTCCAATCGTGAAGAAGAAACCGTCGTAGATTTTCTTGATGTCGGCGGCGTGGTCGTTGAAATACGGGTTCGGCTGGGTGGAGTAACAGATTGTCGTCGGCGCGGCTCCGCCGCGGGCGGGTGAAGCAAGGACAAAACCGGTGGCGAAAACAGTCAGCCAACTGGCTGAATTCTCAATCAATCGCATCGTTATCATTCTTATCATTCTCCGCTGGACTGGTTGGTTCAGCGGGTGTGGTTCGGGCCATCATTTGGCTTTCACGGTGGCGGTGCCCTCGTCACGAACGGGGATCGCGACGCGCTCGAATCGGTTATTGTGCAGCACGACATCCGAGGCGCCCGCGCCAATCTCGATTCCAAGCGGTCCCTCTTTGACCGTGTTGCCCTCAATCAGCGAGTCACCGATGACGTTGACCTGGGTCGCCGACGCCGGGCCGGAATATCCGCCGCGCAGTGCGATGCGCGCGCGGTTCTCAAGCCGGTTGTTCCGAATAATCGTCCCCAGCGAGGACAGCACGGGTATCCCTTCTCCCCGATCCACGCTGGTGATAAGCCCGATCAGCGCCAGGCAGACGTTGCCATCGGACGGCCCCTGGTCATAGACAAAACCATCGTCCACCCGGTTGTTGAGGAACTGCGCGAAGTAGATGGGCGACGCCGGCTGGTAATCCCCCTTCTCCTTTGGGGGCACAGCCGACCCTCGCATCCCGCCAGCGCCCCAGAAGCCCCCGGCACGCAGGCTGTGGTTGCCGTCAATGACAACGTTGTAGGCCGGGCCCCAGAGTTGCACGCCCACGCTGGCGTCTTGCGCGTCGTTGTCATAGACAATGATGTCGCGCGGCAGGGTTGCCACCGAGAATACGCTGGTCGCGTCCGGCAGAATATCCCAAGGGCGATCCATGGCGGCCTGATCGGTTTCGCTAGTGACGACCGTGCGGCACTGGCCGATTCCTCTGCCATGCACAATCAGGCATTAGAGGCCGGCCAGTTCCCCGGGTTTCCAACTCGCGCCCGCAAAGGAGAGTTTCTCCGGCTCAATCCGGCTGGCATAACCCAGCCATTTGCCACGAATGTTGTTGTTGTCAAACGTGAGGGCCTCGCGCTCGCAGCCGTAGATGTTGCGATAGCGGTTTCCGCCAGCGTAGATGCGGGCCAAATCCCAGCCGCCCCGGTTAAAGCCGCCGCTCGTACCCTCCAGGTCACGCGCCTCGATCAGATTGTTTTCGAAGATGACATTCTGGCCGCCGTGAATGCCATACCAACCACTCCGGCCCGTACCCAGCACGTTGCCAGTGATCCGACTAAACCGGGTGCGCCGCAGCGACAGCGGCATGCCCCAACTGACGATATCGGAGTCGGTGATCTCCAAACGGTCGCCCGCGAGCGAAATCGTCTCGCCACCCCAGTCGCCCGTGGACTCCCGCCGCTTGTCGTTCGGATAGACACGGGAGGCGAAGCGCAAATGGCGGATATTGCAGCGCCGGATGAACACTTCACCCGCCTGACGCATCCGGTTGCCCGACATTCCGCCCAGCGGATTATTTTGCTTCGCCCCTTCGGGATCGAACGGCGCGACAATCCCGTGCAGCGGCATTTGAAAAATCAACGAAAGGTCTTCGAGGCCGAACTGCCGCTCGCCGGTGATCACCGCCGGAATGTCCGGCATGTCCTTGAACGTAGTGGCTTTGGGCCAGTAAAGCCACACGGCTTCGCGCCCCGCGCCGCGCAGCACCGTTTTGGGCGGGACGGAAAGCATTTCGCGCAACCGATAGACGCCAGGCGGAAAGAAAACGACCCCGCCACCGCCGGCCTGGGCTTTGGCCAGCGCCGCCTGAATGATGGGCGTGTCGTCCGCCGAACCGTCGCCTTGTGCGCCCAAGGCTTTCACGTCCAGAATGGTCTGCGGCCAGAGCGCCGCTCGCGCGACCTTGAGGGGCAAGGATTCGCCCCAGCCCGCTTCGCCACCTTGGCCGTTGTGCAGCCAAACGCGGTAGTCGCCTTCGGGCAGGGCCGACGGCAGGCGGAACTTCAACCGATAAGGGTTGGCGAGCGAAACCTCCGCCGAATAACTGCGGTTGTCCTTCACCAGCACGACGCGAGTTCCTTTGACCTGCCAGTCGGAAACCAGGTTTTTGCCGACGACCGATAATTCCGAGCCGGGTTGTGCGCTTTCATCGGACAACCATTCCGGTCGGGCGCGGTTGAGGAAAACCGGGCGGCTCCAACTGGAACCATTGCCGATCCACACGACGAAAACCCCAGCCCGCCAATTCTCCGGTATGACCGCCGTGACACTTTGTGGCGTGACATTCAGGAGCGTGAGCGCCGACGCGTTGTCCGGCCCTTTGACCGACTTGGATTCGTGAGGAACCCGCGTGGCCTTTGGGTCAGCCAGCCGCACGCCCACAACTCTGGTCGTCCCCGCCTTGAATGTACCGCCGAAGAGCATGACGGACTGGCCCGGCGCAACGGAATCGGAAGTCCAGAAAACGGTCGGCGGTTCCGCGGTTCCGATCTCGCCATCGCTTCGCGCCCAAGCTGTCGAACACAGGAGAAAACCGGCGGTGAGCAAACGGGAGGTTGTCAAACGAGAGAAACAGGAACGCATGGTCGAGATTCCTTTTCGGTGCATTGCGGCGACAAAACGTTACAACGTCAGTCCCCTCCCAATCTTACTTCGGTGCAGTAGTTCGTTCCGCGACCCAAGCGATGTCAAGGTTACCAACTTGAGTTTGGCCAAAGTTGAATGTAGTGGCGTACGTGGTTGTCATTGAACGCCCGAGTGTGCGCCCGTCCTTCCATTTCTTGATTTCGGAGTGCCCATCGGCAAAACTGAATCCACAACCGCCCCCGTGATACGTGGCGGGACCATCCTGCCACCTCCAGGCGGGGCTGCTTGGGTTACCCATGACCACCGCGAACGCCGCATCATTCACGCTGTCTGGATTTTCGTCGATAATCACCCATAATAGGGAGGGCGGCGGAACAGTCATGTCTGAAGTTTTCCCGTAGATTCGCCAGGGTGGTGAACTCGAGTGGCCGTCATTCCATGTCCTAAACATCTGGCTCATGGAAATGCTGCGTACCCGAGGTAAGCCCTTTTTTCCAGAACTCCGGCTTTGGTCGGCGGGGCATTTGTAAACGCCTGTGTTTCTTACATAAGGTCCCAACAGACCTTGCTTCAATAAATCAACATTAGTGTTATCGGTGTTAGGGGGAGTGCCATCGTAATTGAGCCCACCTCCCACCCAATCAAAGGCATTCGCGACTTTGCCTTGATAGTCATCGGCGTACATCAACCAACCGATGAGAAGCTGTCTGCCGTTGTTCATACAACTCAAGGCTTGGGCTTTGGTTTTTGCCCTGCTCAGCACTGGCAACAGCAATCCCGCCAGGATGGCAATGATGGCGATCACCACCAGAAGTTCGATCAACGTGAAAGCACGAGCGCGGGCAGAACGCGACGAAATCTTAAATGCAGGGTCGTTAAGTTTTTGCATAAAAACCAAATTACAACGCATTTACTGGGTTCTTGTTTAAGCCAACAGGTAAATCGTTTTGTGACAATATACCTTTTTACGCATTTCTCGTCGTCGGTTTCGCCGCAGATAACAGGCAAAATGCATTGTGAAGCGCTGGTGACTGGAATGAATCGAGTATGATGCCCGCCACTCGAGAAAATTTGTAGTCACTTCGCCTTTAGAAAAGTGCGCATCGCGGCTTCCCGCGCCGGAGAGGCCCATCTGCTTCAAATTTGCAATTGTCCTCATCCTCAATGTTTAATCGAAGCGCTGCCACCGAATCATTGCGCCCGAACTCGATAGAATCGTTTGCTGGTGGCATTGGCCGGAGCGCTGAAGGTATGGGTGCTTCCGTCTCCAGCAAACCCCGTCACCCCCTGTGTCCAACTGTCTGCGATCGCATCCTTGTAATCCACATAGTAAGTGTAGCCAAAAAGAGTGGGGTACGAGAATGTGACATTCGTGCCAGCCACTTGCGGGTTGAGGATGAGTTGGCTCGTTAACGGCAAGACCGGGCGATCCAGATAGGCCTTCACTGAAGCTCCACTGGCCGCATTGATCAACGTTGACACTCCGGTGGTGCGATCAACTGAGTACCATTCGATATCGCAAGGTCCGGCGTCTTGGAAGAAAATCAACCGGAAAGGATAAACGCCATTGGCCTGGACCATAAAATCAAACTCTGTCGTAGCGGTTCCATTGTCAAAGTTAGGTGTTTCAAAAATACCCAACGTCAAAAAGGCGCCGGCGCGGCTGAAATACGGGCCGGCCGAGAGTTTGAAGCCATCGTTCCTGCGCACACCAAACCGATGCAGTCCAGCGGACAATTCGAGGTTCGCGGTCACGGCCATAGCGATATGCCTACGAGCGCCGGGACCGATGCAAGGGAACGGGCCGTCACCGGGGAACGAGCCTCGGTCCGCGGAGTCATTGCTGTAATTGATGACCAGAGTTTCCGAGAAGATGCCGACCGGATCGCAACCGGTCGCGTTATTCACATAGGGCTGGCCAGTAGCCACATCATTCAGCAGGTAGCCGACCTGGTCTTCCGCCCGAGTCGCGTTGTTCAGGAAAAGGAAGTCCTGTGCTTCCTCATGATAGTGGATTGCGACATTGAATCCGTTGGTCAGACCAGAACCGGGCGCCGTGGCCCATGCGGCAAGCAGCACCGGCAGATTGGCCACCCTAAACGACCAGGTGTTGGTGAATAGTCGCGTGCCATCGCCGAAGACCAGGCGGTTGGTGTGCAGTGAATTAAGGGTCAACTGGCTTGGCGGCTGATACGTAATCGACGCCCCGGCTGCGTTGCTGCTGATGATAGCCGAGCCAGTCACATCGACGGCGTCGAATTGGTAGTTGATCGTGTTAGTTACAACCGCCGTGTCGCGATTTACAATCCCGATCACGATTAGCGCATCTGGCAACCCGTTGGTTGAATTCGGCGCAGGCGACGTGAAGCCCACAACGGGCGGATTCGTGACTGCGCTGACGAGGGGCACGAGGACAAGATAATTCTCCTGGAGATCCAAACTGGCGTCCGGAGCGGTCAACCGCAGAGTTTGGACGCCAGACAAGTTGACCACGAGATTGCTGCCGAAGGCATCTCTCAGCCGTGCGTAAGTGTGAGCACCACCACTGTTTGGGACCGGGAACGTGCCCAAGAAAGCTGTGGTCTGATTGGGCTGGGTGCGATCTCCCGTGACGAGGTCTAATCGGACTGACTGCGCCACTGTGCTGGCGAAACGCAAATAAACATCATATTTTCCAGTTGGGAAGGTCCGTGTATAGTTCTGCCATTCACCTTGCTCTACGGAAGCAACATCATAATCGTTGGCGCTGGCAGCAGTAAACTTGGCGCGCGCGGTGTCAGCACTCAACGCCGTGTCCACCGCGTCTGACCCGCGATAAGCGCCCAGGGTTGAAGGAGTGACATCGTGGAAATCCACCTCCGGCGTGCCGACGGCGTTTGCATAACCGTTGGGCGCGGGGTTGTCCATGAAGTTGCCGTTATTGGTGTTGTAATCTTCCGCTTCGATGACCAACGCGCTTGGCTCAGTGAAGGTGTCGAACAACAGGGGAAAACTAACTAATTGGCCAGCGGAGTCCTGTACTGTAATTCGTCCGGAGTAAACCGTGTTATTCACCAAACCATTATAGGTCGCGGTAACATTGGACGTACCGCCCCCAGTGACGATCAGGCCGCCGCCGACATTGACTCCATTCAAAATGAGGTTGACACCCGAGGAGGCAATGGTGTTGGACCCAAACGATGTCGCGGTGAAGGTAACATTGCTGCTGATGGGCCAGAACAGGTTCCCTTGGGAAGGAGAATTTGGGGAAACGTCAGTGATGGAAGGCGGGAGACCTCCCGAGCCGGGCGGAAAAACCGCCGCGAATTTATAAGCTAAAAAGTCGATATCGACGCAGCCGCTTTGCGCAGTTTGTGTCATGCCCATTTCGATGTGGTTGGGCCCTCCGCCACCGGCTTGCCCCGACGCACTGGCTGCGGTCACATGGAAGATTTGGGCATTTACAGATCCGTTTGTGTAAACGAAGAGCACATGGGTGCCTAGGGCTGAGGGGTCCCTCTGCACTACAATCCAGAATTCATTCCAATCCGTCGGGTCAAGCGGTAGGAACTGCGCTGGCGATTCATTGAAGTCGATGTTGTTATTCGGCGCAGTTCCATTGAGTCCGTTTACCATAAGGCCCTGGAAGTTGGCTTTCGGAACTGCAGTAAGGCCACCGAGCGTGTCGTTGCTCGTAACCAAAGAAAAGCCGAGCTTTCCTATCGCCGCTTGATGAGGGTTGAAAAAGCCATTGGAGTCATCGGCAATCAAGTAACCATCCCCACCGGCAGGATAGGGTTGAGGACCGCTCCCGCTCTCGCCGTTGGGATAAAGAGGATCCAATGGCTGAGTCGTCTTGGCCGGGGTGGGAACTCGAGCGCGAAAAGTAATCGTGAACCCATCATCCAGGAAGGTATCCGGGGCACCTTCATCCGTCATGTCGTGGACGAATGCGATCTTGCGATTACTTGGCCCTCCCAAACTACATCCGTCGCATCCATTATTGGTTAAAGTAGAATACTGAGGCGGGTTGCCCGTGTCCTGAATCCGCAGATAGGTCACGTTACTTCCTGGATAGGTCAGGTCACCTTCAATGTAGGTCCCCACGCCCCCCGGCTTGTTGGTGGTGGCAATTGTTGGGCCAAGGGGGGACCCATCCCATTCACTCGTGCCAATGCTTCGGTTCCAAGTTCCATCCAGAGAATCGAAGACTCCAGTCCCGAAGGCTGCAGCATCGCCAGTCAGAGTATAAGTCCAACCGCCGGGTGGAGCGGGATAAGCAAGACCGGCTTTAACGGACTGGCTGGTGATCGTAAGGCCGAGGAGAATCAAAGAGTGGTAGAATATTCTTTTCATAAGTTTTGCGCGGATGATACTGAAACCAATCACAACCAGCAATTGAAGGAGGCGATTTTTCATACAATTTACGCTGTTAGGGTTAATGGTTAGGTAGTAAATGCACCAAGCATGCCGTCCCGCGAATCACAGAAAAAACGTGGATTAACCGAATGCACAAACTGGTCATACCACTTTTATCGTCGGCTCAGTCAGTATTGTCAATAAAGAATCTTCGAAAGAAAATCGTCCACGAAAAACTCTCTTTGGCGTCGAACGTGATTCGAAGCTGGAAAACGAAAGAATTGCCAACGGTTCGGCTGACATGTAAACAAGCGCTGTTCCGTTACCAAGATGAAACACGTGCAGGCATCCAGCTCAAGAACCAAAGCCGGCCAACGGCGGCGGCCAGTGATTGAAAAAGTCTGCGCCGATTTAACCAAACGCATCCAGGAGGCGATCAGGAAAGGACAGGTGTGGCTGCCGACCGAGCGAGAACTGGCCGTAAAGCTGGGCGTGAGTCGAACCGTCCTGCGCGAAGCCACGAAGCGGCTGGAATCGCAAGGGCTCCTTCAGATCGAGCATGGGAGAGGGTTGAGAGTGGTGGATCATCTGCACAATCCGCTGACAAAGTCTATTTCCTTGCGTCTGCCTGATCGGCTCACACGTCTCGAACAACTTGCGGAAGTGAGGCTTTTTTTGGAACCGGAAATTGCCCGTCTGGCCGCGCTCCGCCTCAAGCCAGAGGACTTGGCTGCGTTGAAAGCAAATCAGGAGGGCCTCAGGAAGGCGACAACGACGGAAGAGGCGGTGACGTTTGATGCGGGTTTTCATCAGGTCCTGGTACGGTCTGCGGGCAACCAGATTCTGCGGTTGCTCTTGGAGGCCTTGGCAGATTCGAGCCGGGAGAGCAGGATTGCCACAGGACCATGCTTCGGCGACGAGGGGGCCCATATGCAGCATGAGAAGATCGTGGCCGCATTGGAGCGAAGGGATGCCGACGGGAGCGCGGAAGCCATGCGTGAACATATTCACCATGTGCTGCGCGATTTGGAGCAGTTGCGCCGCATGCAGGCTGTAGGTTAATTAGCCCGACTTTCGCAAGCCTTGAGTCGGTAGGGGCGCGACCCAAGGAGCGCGAACTTCAGTCCGCAAAAGGGCACGCATTTTTGCAGCGTGAGAAAAATTTCATTCATCATGGCCAGCCATCGTGTGTCACACGGCAAATTGGATCGCAACGAGCAACGGCTGGCTCGATGAAGTCTCGCTCGATTATCGCGTATGCCTTTTTACTTGATCCAGTTGAGCGGAGGCAATTCGTTCAGGTCGATGATGGCGATGGTTTCGTGGGTGTGGCCAGTGTGAAATTGCACGTAGCGTCCGAGCCGATCGAAGGAAGCGTGGGCATGGACCGTGCGGACCGTGTCACGAATGCCGGTGGCCAACAGGCGCGTGTTGCCCGTGGCGGTTTCCATCAGCCAAAGTCGTCCCTGCATATCGTCGAGTACGAGGAGTCTTCCATCGGGTCGGGCGGCAGTGTGCCAGTAGTGTCCTTCGCGCACCATGCGCGCGGTGCCATCTTTCTTGACCAGCATGACGCCCAGTTTGTCGTTGATCATGGTCATGTCGCCGGTGTCTTTCACCCACGACTCGTGCGTGACCCATTCCTTGAGCGGCGTGAACCAGGTTTTGGGGTCGGTGCGAACGTAAAACGGACGATTGCCGCTGCCATCCTCGTTGACAATCCAGGAACGTTGCGGCGCGTAGCCGCTAGAATCCCAAGCGTAAAAGATGAGCGGATCAGTAGGACTGTGCTGCACGTGGCCGATGCGGAAGCCTTGCGTGACCACAGTGCGATACTCGCCGGTCTCGGTGTTCATCAGTCCGATCTCCCAGTTGGCGTCATCACGTTGTTTGCCGAGCGCGAGCCATTTGCCGTCGCCGCTGAGCGTGGGCTGCTGGAAGCCGCCGACATGTGGCTCCGGGATTTCGCCTACCTTGCGCGTGGTGACATCGAGGATGTCCAGTGCGATCACCTCCGCGCCGCGCAGGTGGTAGAGTCGGCGGGCGTTCGTGTGATCGAGGCAGCCGGTGCCGGCGTTTACCTGCGGATCGTCAGTGAGCTGCACGAGGCGGCCGGTCTCGACCTCGGCACGGAAAAGCTGCCAGGAGCCGGTGCGGTTCGAGAGGAAGATCAGGTAGCGATTGTCAGCAGTGAAATTGGAGAAATGGTAATAGAGATTGTTGGCAGCATTGGTGCCTTTGGTGAGTTCCCACACGCGGACACCCGTGACTGGATCAAGGCAGGCTTCGCGTTCGACCCCCCAATCCTTGCCGGCTTTCTCGTGAAGCGCAGGCGATGCAGCGATGGCGAGGTTTAAGCAGGCCGCTGTCAAACAGAGCCTGACCTTGGGATTTTGTGTCATGGTGCTGCGCCTCATTGGTGACTCCTTTTGATCTCGGCAGCGTGATCGTTGAAATAGGCGTTCGGCTGCGCGGAGTAACAGATCGTGGCCGGAGCGGCGCGAAGCGCGACTGCGGTGCAGAGAAGAAAAACACTGCCAAAGACGCGGATGCCCTTAGCGTGGGTTTCGTAAGTGTCGCCACCTTTGCCGCCAACGGCCGGATTCGCTTTCGGCGGACGGTTCGTGGTTTGGCTAAAAGCTGGGAAGCCACACGCCAGCGAGAAAAGGCTCGCGGTGGTGCTGGCTGATTTCAGAAACCGGCGACGGGAAATCGCCTCGGTCGTTTGGTCACTTTGTTTCATATCGTGTTGTGAAGTTGCGTTCTGTTCGACATGCTACGCTGCTTTCCAACATGCCGCCAGCCTCATCACCACCGAGTGTTGCGGCGGATGAATACGGCGGATCGTCAGAATAAAAGCCGCTTTCGATTCGGCGCGCGTGCCTCGACATTGGTTTAGCAAATACCCCGCAGCTTGGTGCGGGAATACTTAAGTTGGAATCAACGAACGTCTAAATTGCCTGTACAAATAAAGCCCATAGATCTCAACGATGACGAACGAGATGGTGTCGAGCCAAGCTGCGATATTGAACTGTGCGAGTTTCCCGGCCACGATAAATGGCGTGACAAAGTTAAGGTAGTTAACCGGGAGCAACACAATAAAGGCCAGCAAGCATTTTTCGCGAAAGGATTTCTTGAACCAAGCCACACCAATATCGCCGCGCCGATAGAAATAATACAAGGGCAGGGCAATGACGAGCAGAACCGTTTGGATGGTCCGCTGCGAGGCGAACGTTTCAACGCCCAACCACGTGCAGGCAATTCTTAAGCTCCCAGCCAGGCTTTCCTGCAATCCGTAGAGAACGGCAAAATACAAGGCCGTTGCGTAAATGAGGAACTGGCCGAACTTTCCCCCTTCGTCAATAAACTCCGGACCCGGGGGAATATCGCTCTCTTGCAATTCATTTTCGGTCAACCGGCTATAAAACCAAAACAGCAAGCCGCCGATAATAAATCCACTGGAATACTCCCATAAGCTCCAGCCGGGAAGGTGCTTGAGTTCGAGAATATTCCGGCCAATGGGATGCCAGACCGCCGCCCCCGATAAACCAAGTCCAAAAATGACCATCACGCTGATGGCACGTTTTACGAAACCCCGGTCCTTGATCTCAAAATAGACATAGAGCAAAACCGGAATCACGGCCAAAGCCGTGGCGAGATTGCCGCGCATGGACAGATAACCGCGCCGCGAAATACCGGTCAGGAAGATTTCCTGATAATATTCGGGTGCGAGGACCGGGATGAGCAGTTCCGCAATATATCCGCCAATGTATCTCCCGGAGATAAACAGGATGACGCCGGCGGCCAGGTGCTTCAGGGTGTATTTGAATTTCGTAAAAAAGTAACCTCCAAAAATGAGCGAGGGAACACCAGCCCAGGAAAGCCCGACAATGAACAGCCAGAAATACCCCCGCCACCAGGGAACGCCGACATCGAATCCCGCTCCACGAGCGTTTTCCGCGGCATCGGATACGACGTGTCCAGGGTAAAGCCCTGGAATTCCGGCTTGCCCAACAAACGTGCCCCAGCCGGTGCGCATGATCCCGAAGACATAAACGGCGATGGCAAAAATGATCAAATTAAATTTTTTCCGCGGCGAGTAATGGATGGATAGGAACAAAAGAAAAAGCAAAATAACCACGGAAGGATCGGAAGTGCCGTTGCCTCGAATCTGCCAGGCAAACCCCCAAAGCAGCGCCCCCATCAGAATGGTTAAAAACCTATTCTCTTTTGGGTTGAAAGCGGATGGTTGTGTTTGAGTGGTAGTCATTGGAAAACATTCCGGTTGACGTCCGCGCTCATCCGCGGGGGTCCCCACTCTTTTTCAAGAACGCGCTGAAGTCGTCCAAGGTTCCCTCGAAAAAGATGATTTCTCCGTGAATCGAAGCCTTTGCTCCGGGGACCAGGTCGGGGAATTTCGGATCCGAGTGCATGCAGGGATGCCGCGGGTTGCAGACCAACGAGAAACCGTCCTTGAGCCAGGTGAAAGCGACCAGCCGTTTGCTCTCGTTCGAGACGGTCGCCATTATGGACCAGTCCGCCAGCGCCCGTCCCGTCCGCCAGCCCAGCCGGTACCGGCCCGCCTCCACTTTGGCCTCGTTCGCCTTGGGATACGATTGCCAGCCGAGGTCGGGCAGATGGACAAATTTGTTCTCGTTGGTGAAATCCGCAAATTCCTTGATCGTGCGCAGATACAGACAAGTTTGCAGCTTGATGTCGGTCAGGGGTTCTTGGCTGCCGTTCTCAATGTGGAGTTCCAGCCCAACCGTCGTATCGAACTTGCGCACCACGCTCCCGCCAAAACTGACGCCTTTCGGCAGACGTCGTTCAAAGGCCAGGCCGTTGGAAATCTCCTGCCAGGGCACCGCCGGCAAATCCGGGAAGACACCGGGGAACTTTGGATTCACATGGCTCAGAAAAAGCAGCCCCTGGTTGGAGAAAATCTCTTCGGGGAAATCCAGCCAAAGATACTCCTGGCTGGGCCAGGCCGGGCTGATCCACGCGATCTGTTCCCAGCGGTAATGGGGCCGCCACTCACCCGGCAGAATCCGAATACCCTTGGCGTGGGTTTCGTAGGTGTCTTTGACCTTCTGTGCACCAGCCGCAGGTTGACAGCAAACCGGAAGGCTGCCGCCGATGGCGACGAATGCAGTGGTGAGGCCGGCTGATTTCAAAAACGCGCGGCGTGTGAGGTTTTCTGGATTTGCATTGGTTTTCATAAAGCCGTTTGTGCTTCGGCAATCTGGAATTCCCTCAAATGGCGAAGATTTGGAGCGAACTGGAGCGCCGGTTTGCAACCGGCTCTGGATGTTCCGCCCGCCAGAAACGGGTGGATACCGTCGCCAGTTGCAGCGAAACCTGACGACAGTCAATAGGTGGCTCAATCATGTTCAATGGGCGGCACGAATTTCACGTAGTTTTGTTGTTCACGGCAAGAGAAAAATACTGGGGCTCCGCTTGTAACACGGAGGACATCGCGCTCTGGGGAAGGCATACGAGGAGTGATGAAAGATGATTGACTTTCCAAAGATCAACCGGCATCTACTCTCCGGCTTTGCAGCCGAAGCCGGACGAATTGGACGACTGGTCGGCGTTGTGGAAAAAGGCTCGTCACCTCGTCAGACCTTGCTCGGCTGACGGTTTGGCAGATGGAAGCCGATGACCCAGTGGCGCAGCGATTAAATGCTTGGTAGATGATCGAGCAAATACTAAAACTACAACTGTGAGCCATCCTCTCAAATTACTTCGCCCCTGGCTGGCAGCGCTGACCGGTTTGCTGGCGATTATCCCCGCGCCGTTTGCATTGGCGCTCGAACCGATTCCCGACAAGCTCGTCGTGCTCACGTTCGATGATTCCGTGGCTTCGCAGTATTCGGTCGTCCGTCCGCTGCTCAAGCGGTACAAGTTTTCCGCCACGTTTTTCATCACCGAGGGTTTTACGTTCCCGACGAACAAGACGGATTACCTGACCTGGGAGCAGATCGCCGAGTTGCACAAGGATGGTTTTGAAATCGGCAATCACACTCGCGACCACGCCAGCGCGACCGCGAAAAATTTTGAGCGACTGCCTGAGCAAATCGAGGCCATCAACGCCCGTTGCCGGGAGCACGGCATTCCGCGTCCGACGAGTTTCGGATATCCGGGGAACAAGATCGATCCCGGCGCGCTGCCCATCCTCAAAAAACTCGGATTCCGCTTTGCCCGTCGCGGTGGGGCGCCGGAGTATCCGTACGAAGGCGGGCGCGGCTTCGCCTATGAACCGGGGGTTGACCATCCATTGTTGATTCCTTCGGCGGGTGACGCGCGGCCTTACTGGACACTTGAGGATTTCCAGCGCGCGGCGCAACAGGCAAAGCATGGCAAGATCGCCGTGCTTCAGTTCCACGGCGTGCCGGACAACGAACATCCCTGGGTCAACACTCCGCCTGAACTGTTTGCCCAATACATGAAATATCTTCACGAGAATGGCTACCAAGCGATCGCGCTGCGCGACCTGGCCCGGTACGTGGACGCCGATAACGCACCCGCCGATTCCTTCGCCATCATCGAGAAGCGCAAAGCCGCGCGCCCCGAAACGCTGGTCAAAGGCGAAGTGCTCGACGCAGATACTGGCCGTCCCGTGGCGGCTCACATTCACGTTCAGGATGAACACGGGGCATGGCATCGGCCTTTCACCACCGCGAACCCAGACCCCGCTGCCCGAAACGAAAAAGGAAACCCGGGCGGCACAAATGCCCCGGCGATGCCCCCGACGCTCTCGGCCGAAACGTTCGCCGTTTTCCTGGTGCCGGGCCGCTACACCGTCACGGTCGAGCGCGGCAAAGAATATCAGCCTCTCAAGCGCGAAATAGTGGTGGGCAAAGAGGCGCTCGAATTGAAATTGCCGCTGCGCCACTGAACCGGCCTGGCCTGACTGGGTTGGTATTCGGGCGACAGACATGTTCACCGCACGGTAGCGGAATTGCCAAATCTCCTGCTGGCCGAAGACCTGAACGTCGCCTTCATGCTAACAAAAGCCGTTCCGTTCGAGCACGCCATATAGCAAGACTTCTCCGTCCTAGCTTGGAAGCGAGACGATTTCGAGTCTAGGTGGCGCGATGTCCACACGCAGCTCGGTTGAATCCGAAGTATCAGATGCCTTCCGGGAGACCTCAGCGTAGTCGCCGCCAAACAGAAAACCATTTCGCAACCACGCCATCCGATTCCAGCGGCGGGAGCGTCACGCGGCGGAAGCCGCGTTCGCAATGGACGAGGACGCACTCGTGGTCGCGGAGATTGCGGAGCTTGTGCGGCTTGATTTTGTGTTCCTCGGTTTCGGAATAATTCACGTTGCGCTTGCCGGCGCTGAATCCCCATGAGCGTTTCACGACGCGCTTCTTGCCGATAAAGTCGGCGGCGCGGAAAATCAAACGGTTGCGCAGGTTTAAGGTGAGCACTTTTGCTTTGTCGTTGCCCAATGGTGGCACAAGCGAAGTCGTGCTCTGCGCTGCTGCGACTACTGTTGCACCCGCCTCGCGGATCACGTCCACGCAATTGTAATCGCTTGTTCCATCCTCACTGGCCGTCATGAATCGCTGCGCTTCGTCGGCCCAGAGGATGAGCAGATTGTTTTGGGCGCGGTCGGCCTTCGCTTTGTCGAAGCGACGCAACGCGTGATTGTAGTAAAGCACGGCCTCGTCGAACTCCTCGTCGAAGTTGGGCTGTTCGTTGTTCGACATGGGGATTACTTCGCCGGCAATAGCAGGTCAGCGACGGATTCAATCTCGCCGTAGAGCTTCCGCTGCCAGGTTTGGAGTCGTTGACGGTCCAGCAAGCCGAAGGAGGGATGCTTGGTCGCCGCCGTGATCGTCAAATTCCCCCCGTTGAGTGCTTCAACCAGCCAATCCTGCAAACGAGACATGGCGATTTCCCGTCCACCGAGTTTGTCTTTGAGTTGCAAGCGCACTTCAGAGGACTCGAACAAAGCGAAGCTGTCGCTGTGCGCGGCGTTGCGAATCACGACATAGTTGCACTTCTTGCCGAACTGGTCGGCGAGGCGCTGCACTTGGTCCACGCTGTCCGATTCGTGGTTCACCGGCACGACGAGCGTGAGCGTCGCGCCCATTGCGGACAACACGGCGGGCAGGTCAATCTCGGCAAAATAGTCAATGAATAGGTCGGTGGACGCCGCACGGCAGTCCATTACGACCAAGTTCGCCTTTTCCAGCGCGGAGAAGATGCCGTCGAGTTCACGGCGGTGGTCCAAGTCAAGAAATCGCGTGTCCGGGTGAAACCGCTTCAACGTCGAGTTTTCGTTGTCGGAATCAATTGCGACGTGAGCGATGCCCTTGTCTTTGAAGAACTGGACGAAGTTGACAGCGAAGAAGCTTTTGCCGACACCGCCTTTGCCATTGAGAATGAGGTCGAGACGTTTCATGTGCTTTGAGGTTTGAGCATCCGAACTTGGGCGATGCGTGGGCCACGCGTGCGAGCTGGCGGCGCTTCGTCGCCATTGGAGTTGGAGGACGGTTCTGCCGCTGCGTTGGCTTCGCTGATTGGCATTGGGTGCGAGGCCGTTTCAACCCCATTCGCCGGCGTGGAAGCAGGCGGACGCTTTCGGCCTGGGCGTTTGCGTGGCCGGACGGTTTCTCCAAGCACCTGATGACAAAAAACGGCAATGGCCGTCTTGCTGATTGGCAGACAATGTTGCGTGAGCAGGTCAGCGATGGAGCGATACGACGCGCGCCTCTGTCGCAATTCCGCGATGACATCCCTCGCCGGGAGCAAATCCTGGAACTTCTGTGGACGGCGGGGCGTAAATTCTTCGACCGCCTTGCGAAAGGTGGTTGGATCAAACGTGGACATAAACTGGAATGATTCGGATGTGAACCGGGAAACCGGTAAGCGTTGAGACGGACACGACGATGCTGCGACGTGGATGGCTCTCTGCCTGTCGAGGTTCGTGGACAATTCCGGTCAGTGATGAGGTTGCGGACGTGGACAGTTCGAGCCTGCGGACTGTCTGCGGATAGCGTCCGTTCCGGGGGAATGCCTGTTTGCGAGGCGTTGAGGCCGTTGCGAGTTCGCGGATGCGGACTGTTTGCTGCCGCGCTTGTTGGCGTGGACCGAACACGGATACGCACTGTTCGTGGACACGGACGGGTTGAGTCCGCGCCCTGTATTGGGCCTGTCCGCGTTCGCGGAATTGCCGCGCTTGCGGCCATGAATCACTGACATTGCGCGGCTGTTCTGCGCCTTCACCGCGACTGCTTCGCGGACGCAGAAACCTTAGCGAGCTAAGGAGTAAGGCTTGTCCTGTCTTAAACATGATGACAAACACACTGTTTCTTTTGCTCCAACAACTCGTCGCGCCAGTTCTTCAGTTGCGTGGCGACAGTTTCAATGCGGGTGGTCTGTTCAATCGCGCCCACTTCGATGCGCCCGGCGTAGTGAGCAGCTAACATCCGCCAACTCCGCTCTCCATTCCAAGCGAATGCACTCCGCGGAAGGAAACTGCTTTTGCCCAGTCTCCATTTGCTTATTCGAGCAACAAGAGAATGCACATACCCACAATTGTCGTCAGAATGGTGACCGGAATACCGTACCGGGCGTAGTCCCAAAAGCCGAATTGCACGTGCTTGCGTGCCGATTCGATAACGATGATGTTGGCGACAGAGCCAAGGATCGTGAGGTTGCCTGCGAACGTCGTAGCCAGAGCCATGACTTTCCACATCAATTCAGGATGGGTGAAATTGTTCATCCATTTCGCTGCCAAAAGGACGAATGGAACGTTCGAAAAAACGTTCGAGCCAAGTGCCGAAAACCACGCGAAGTTCCAACTCTGACTTGCCGCAGAAGATCCAAAGACGCCGTGAATGTGCTGATAAATTTGGTCGGGCAGCCCTGTACTGTCCAGTGATTCCACCACGACGAATAACCCGGCGAAGAAAACCAATAAATGCCAGTCCACGAGCTTCAGTACTTCGTGGGTGTCGCGTCGGCCCAACACCATCAACACTGCTCCCCCAGCCAGCGCGGTCCACGACAGATTGAGACCTGCAATGAAACTCGCGAACACGAGCACGAGGACAGTGCATGTCAACAGCAGGAGTGAGCGATCCACTTTGGCTGGTTCAGCCTCCGGGCGGTGAAGCATAGCGCGGCCCAGGATTTTGCGAAAACCGATCCGCAGAATGACGTACTCGACCAACAGCCCGACGACAGCGGTCGGCAAAAGCGATACGGAGAACCGTAGAAAAGGGATGTCGGAGAGATGGCCAATGATCATATTCTGGGGATTTCCAACAAGCGTCGCCACGCTGCCGATATTGACACTCTTTGCCAGAGCCAACAAATAAGGCGGCAGGGGCAGGTTGCCACGACCGATGACTGTCACAACGAGCGGTGTGAGCATGAGGCAAACAGCGTCATTGACAAGCAACGCCGATAGAATTCCTGAAGCCAAGAGCAGATATAACAGCAGGGATTGCGGTGTCTTGGCGTGATGCAAAATCCAGTGCGCGGCCCAATCGAAGAATCCCGCCAGAAACAAATACGCGGAGATAAGCATCATTCCTAGCAGCAACACCAGCGTATCATAGTCCACATAGCGATAAGCCTGCTGAGGAGTTACGACTCCGCAAGCAACCATCAGCACCGTGCCCAACAGGGCTGCCGCCGGCCGGTTCAGCGGTAATATCTTCAGACTCCGCCCGCTGATGAGCAGATACGTGATGCAAAAGATGATGATGGCCAGGACTTCTTTCTCGGCTGCTTTCACAAATGTTTAACCGGTTTCTCCGTTGCCCGGCGGTCGTGCCGGTTTCTCGCGATTCCACCAATGAGCCAATCTGTCAGCCTGACAGCGGCATTTTCGCTCGTGATGTAATTGCCAACACTGCCGGATGCGTGAGCTTGCGCTCCGGCGTGATCGCATAGAATTGTTGCTTGCATTCATCCGTTCGCCCGATGGTGCGAAAACCGAAGCGTGCGACGATTTCCTTCACGACAATCGTCGGTACTGTCATGAACCCCAAGCCGTGTAGTGCGAGCACATTCACCAAGGCTGGGTCGTAGAATTCTCCGACCAGACGCGGGCGAACGCCCACGCCATGAAACCACTTTTCCAGCGAACGCCGCAATCCTGTGTTCGACATCGGCAATAGTGCGGGCGCTCCATTCAACGACTTCGGAAAACCGCGCCGGAGTTTCGCGGCCAGTTGTGGCACTGCGCAGAAGGTCACGCCGGATTCGCCCAGAAAATGGTTGAAGACATTCGTGGTGACTCCGCTGGAGGCTGGTTCGTCCGCCAGCACAAGGTCGAGCCGATATGAAGCCAATTCCACGAGCATGTCGGACACGCTGGTTTCCCAGCAGGAGACCTGCACCGGCTGCGGAAGGCGAAAAACAGGCTCGATGATGTGGTAAGCAACCAGTTTCGGCAGCGCATCGGCGACTCCGAGATTCACCCGCAACGGGCGCGATGTGGGCCGCTGTTTAACCGCGCTCAACAAGTCCTGTCCGAGTGAAAAAATTTCCTCCGCATAGCTCAATACCTGTTGGCCTGCATCCGTGAGGGCAAGATTGCGACCGGCCCGTCGAAACAATTTTCCACCGAGCATCCCTTCGAGTGCCTGAATCTGCGCGCTGATGGTGGGTTGCGAGACGTGGAGCTTGGCTGCGGCCTTGGTCAGGCCTCCTTCTTTCGCGACGGTCCAGAAGTAACGCAAGTGGTGATAATTCAGAAATTCCACCATTCACGTTCTTTCACTTAAACCTAAAAGTCCAATCGAGAAATCGTATTGGTCTAAGCCTCGTTCGAGCGAGAAGTTTGGAGCGATGGAAAACGTGTCCCCGGAAACAGGGGACTAACGAAGCGAACGAAACTATGAAACACATCAAGCGCATTGTGGTAATCGTCGTGGGCGGGACAGTGCTGGCTATCGGCGTCGCGTTCATCGTGTTGCCCGGCCCGGCGTTCATCGTGATTCCGTTCGGGTTGGCGATTCTTGCGGTTGAATTTGCATGGGCGCGGCGATGGCTGCACAAAGCCCGCGAACTGCTCCAAAGAAGGGGCGGAGCCGTTGAGCAAAAGGAGGTCGCATGATGACGTCGAACTCCATGAAAATTCAGTTCCACATTCGCGGTCTCAATATCAACGCCGGTTCACGCCGTTGGCTGGAGCAATCCCTCGGACGATTGCAGAGCCTCATTTCGATCACGGCCGCTGCGGTGGTGCTGGAACATCGGCGGGACGAAGCCCCGCCTTTCCGCTCGTTCGTTTCGTTGGCCGTGCCCGGACCGGACATCCACGCCGAAGCCCACGACCACACGGCGGAAGCGGCCTGGCTCAAAGTCACCGCAGACCTGCGCCAGCAAATTGTGGAGCGCAAAGGCAGTCAACAACTCCGGCGCAAGGGCCGTCGCCAGCATCCGTTAACGGCCAGTCCCTGGTGCGGTGCGCCGGTCGCTGGCCGGGCTTGAGGCCCGGTTAATCGTCGCGGCAAGAACAAACAAACGAGAAAGGTCAAAACATGAAGAACGGAACGAAAAAGAACGGAACGAACGGCAGAACCGATGACAAGCCCGGACCGAAGCGGATTCATTTTGAATTCACTTCGCCGACCGCCGAATCAGTTGCCATCGCCGGCACGTTTAATGAGTGGAAGCCGAGCGCAACTCCGATGATCGCTCTGGGCGAAGGCCGCTGGGCGAAGGACTTGGCCTTACCGCCCGGCGACTACGAGTATTGCCTGGTGGTGGACGGCCAATGGACGCCCGATCCGCAAGTTACGGAGACCGTGCCCAATCCATTCGGCGGCGTGAACTCGGTTCGCAAGGTGGGCAACGGCGTCTGATTGCCGCAGACCACGCAGATTACCTGGGAAGGTTTGCGAGCTTCGCGTCGCCAGCGGTAGTTAGATTCGTCTGCGGCTGGACGGCAAAGGTCACACATGAACACCAACGAAATTCCGATGACGATCTTGCAACTGGCCGCCGTGCCGTTGTTGGTGCTGCTCAATGGCTTTTTCGTCGCGGCGGAGTTCGCCTTGGTCAAAATCCGCGATACCCAACTCGAAACCCTCGTGTCAAAAGGACATCGTCGGGCGAAGGTGGCGCGGCGCATTGTGCGAAATCTCGACGCGGCCCTCAGCTCCACTCAACTTGGCATCACGCTCGCCAGCCTGGGCCTCGGCTGGGTGGGCAAACCGGTGTTCGCGTCCCTGTTAGCGCCGGTGTTGAAATACTTCAACGTTGATCCGGCGCAAGCGGACTGGCTTGCCTTCGCGGTCGGCTTCACAATTATCACCTTCCTGCACATTGTCGTGGGGGAACTCGCGCCCAAATAGTTGGCCATTCAAAAGCCACTAGCGACCTCCCTGTGGGTCGCGACACCGCTGCAATGGTTTTACAAACTCTTTTATCCCGTCATCTGGCTTCTCAACCACGCTGCGTTCTGGCTGCTGCGCCGCTGCGGGCTTCAACCAGTCAGCGAAACTGAGTTGGTCCACTCCGAGGAGGAAATCCGCCTGATCATCGGCCAATCGCGACGCCACACCAACGGCCCGACACTGGGACAGGACATCGCGCTGAATGCCTTCGGGCTGCGGCTGCGGCACGCGCGGGAAGTGATGCGTCCACGCCACGAAATTGTCGGGTTGGATACAGAAGCCACCGTGGCCGAGTGTTTGGCCTTGGCTCAGCAAACACGTTATTCGCGCTTTCCGCTGTGTGAAGGCGGCGATTTGGACAAGACGCTCGGCGTAATCAACTCCAAGGACATCGTCGCCTTGCGGCACGAGGCCAAATCTGGCCGTGACCTGGTCAAGGTTGCCCGCAAGATCATCTTCGTCCCGGAAACTGCCCGATTGGAAAAACTGTTGAGCCTCTTTCTTCAACGCAAACAGCACTTCGCGATCGTCGTGGACGAATACGGCGGCACACTTGGGCTGGTGACTCTGGAAAACGTTCTGGAGGAACTGGTCGGACCGATTGAAGATGAATTCGATCAGGAAGAACCGCTCATCCGACGAATGGGCGAGGACACTTGGGAACTGAACGGATCGTTGCCCACGCACAAATTGGGTGAGTTGATCGGCACACAATTGGACGCCACCGGCGACGTAAGCACTGTGTCAGGATTGATGACGCGGCACTTGGGCCGATTTTCACGAGTCGGCGACTCCGTGACGTTTGGCACATGGGAATTGCGGGTCGAAGAAATGACCGGGACTCGGGTAGTGCGATTCAACCTAACCCGGCGGGCCGAGACTGATGAACCCACTCTCTCCGAAACCGTCACGCTCGTCGCCGAGCCGACCGATCTAGGCCCAACGAAGCCTGGCGCTGGGCAACGCCAATTGCTTTCGACCCGAAAGTGAATTTGTGGGGCATCCGCCTCGCAGGACGCGCCGGTCTGCGATTGGCCATCGGGCCGCACACTAAATATGGATTGGAAGCGGCGGTTCTGAATCTTTCGCGAGCGCGGGCTTGACCAACTTCTCACTTCCTTCATATCGTCAGCGCGTCAGTATCGGAAACCGATAACATGCGAAGACATGATTGACCGCGATTTCATGCGGGGTTTTGCGAAGCTCTACACGCTCTGGCGGGCATCCAAGGGCGAGGTTTACGGCCTGGAAATCATGCAGGAGATGCGCGGCCTCGGTTTCAATCTGAGTCCCGGAACGCTTTATCCCACCTTGCGTGCGTTGCTGGAAGAAAAAGATGTGAAGGTGACGAATCGCATTGTGAACGGAAAGGTCCGCAAATGTTACCGCGCCACGGCGAAGGGCCGGAAGGAAGTCGAGGAAGTCATCGAACGGTTGTCGTTTCTAATGCGGAAAGTGTTTCGCTGAACTATGGGCAGACTCGCAAATCGAACCAGTATTGCCACACTGACGCTCCTGTTGGCGTTGGCGTCTGGCTGTGTTCACTACAAGCCGAAGCCGCTCGCGCCGACTCAGTTCATCAGTAATCTCGAATCACGCACGCTCACCGATGGAGGCTTGCGAGCGTTCATCGAGACGAATGCACCGGAGGCCGCGAAGGATTGGCCGCGCCGGTCGTGGGATTTGTCCACGCTCACGCTGGTTGCGTTTTACTTTCATCCAAGCCTCGACGTGGCGCGGGCAAACGTCGGCGTGGCGGAGGCGGGCGTCATCACGGCGGGTGGGCGGCCCAATCCGGCCTTGTCATGGTCGCCGCAATACAGCGCCAATTCTCCCGGCGGTGTCTCGCCGTGGACGCTTGGATTCAATCTCGACATCCCGATTGAGACGGCAGGCAAACGCGGGTATCGCATCGCGCACGCGAAACAACTCACCGAAGCGGCGCGGCTGAAAATCGCCGAGACGGGTTGGAAGGTGCGGAGCGCCGTTCGCGCGGCGCTCTTGGAACACTTGCTGACGCGACGTGACATCGAATTGCTGCACACCGAAATCACCGCCCGCTCGAACGTGGTTCAATTGATGGAGCGGCGGTTTGCCGTCGGCGAAGTGTCGCGCACGGAAGTGGACGCGGCGCGGACGCAACTGGTGCAAACGCGCGTGGCCCTGCGGGCGGCGGAGGGGCGCGTGCAGGAAAGCCGCGTCGCTATTGCCACGGCGCTCGGCGTCACGCCATCCGCTGTTGAGAGCGCGAGCTTCGACTGGCCCGACTTGGAGAAGTTGCCAGGTGAGCAATCTCTCTCTGTCGAAACCGTTCAGACGGCTGGGCTGCTCAATCGCCTTGACGTGCGCGGCGCTCTCGCGGACTACGCGGCAACCGAGCGGGCGTTGCAACTCGAAATCGCCAGGCAATATCCCGACGTGCATTTGCAGCCCGGTTACACATTTGACCGGGGCGAGAATAGATTCGCGTTCGGCCTGTCGGTCGAGTTGCCGGTGCTCAACCAGAACCAAGGCCCGATTGCCGAAGCGACGGCGCGCCGCGAGAAAGCCGCCGCCGATTTTCTCGCCTTGCAGGCGCAAATCATCGGTGAGCTTCACAAGGCCCGCGCTCAATTCCAGGCGGCGCTGGCCGAGTTGAAGGAAGTCGAAACTTCTTTGACCGAACTTCAAGACCGCACGGAGAAGCTCACGCGACGCGCCGTGGAACTTGGCGAAGCCGACCGGCTGGCGCTGGCGAGTGTGCAACTGCAACGACTCCTCGTGGCGCGGGCGCGGCTCAATGCGCTGCGCCGGGCGCAGACGGCGCTCGGTGCGCTTGAAGACGCAGTGCAACGTCCACTCGCGCCAGCGACCGCACTGCCCGCAGTTCCACTCATGCAGCATCGCGAAGCTAAGGAATCGAAATGAAGAAACCTATCAAGTGGCTCATCGGGATCGTAGCCGTGGTTGGCATCGTTGGCGGCCTGACCTTCGCCTTCGTCGAAGGTCGTAAAGAAATGGCGCGCGAGCGTGAGCGAGAAAAACCAGTAAAGACTCCACCGCGCACCAGCCGGACGCCCGGCGGCGAAGCCGTCATCAAGCTCGATGCCGAAACCCGCCAGCGCGTCACGATTGCCGTTGCGCCGCTGGCGGCGGCCACGCACGCGCCGGAAGTAAAGGCGTTCGGCAGTGTGCTTGATCCCGCGCCCCTGCTGGCGCTGCACGGCGAACTCGTCGCCGCCGAAGTCGCGCTGACCAATTCCACCGCGCAATACCAGCGCACCAAGGCGCTGTTCGAGGACGACCAGAACGCCTCGCGTCGCGCGCTTGATGCCGCGGAGGCGCAGCAACGCACCGATTCCGCCCGGCTGCTCAACGCCCAGCAACGCTGGACGCTCGCCACGGGAGACGCCGCCGCGAAGATGAATTCAGCCGAACGCGACCAGTTCGTGACGAAACTCGTGAACCGCGAACTCGCGCTCATTCGTGTCGAAGTTCCTCCCGGCGACAAGTTGGTTTCGCCAACCGGCGGTCGCGTCACGTTGCAGGGCGATGAAGACCAGTCCATCACCGTTCGCTCGGTTTACTCCGCTCCCACCGTGGACGAGAAGACGCGCGGTCAAGCTTCCCTGCTCGTCGTGGAACAGCCCGGCCCGCGTCTGCGTCCCGGCGCAGTGGCGACCGCGTTCTTCAAGTTGCCCGGCGACGAGGCGAGCGGCGTGATGTTGCCTTCGCGCGCGGTGGTCCGCGCGGCGGGACTGGCGTGGGCTTACGTGCAAACGGCAGAGAATGAATTCACGCGCCGCGAAGTTTCCACCAGCGCGCCGATGCCGGACGGCTGGTTCGTGACCAAGAACTTCAAACCCGGCGAGCAAGTCGTCGTGACCGGCGCGCAGACGTTGCTTTCCGAAGAATTCAAATCGCAAATCAGCGTGGGCGACGAAGCGGAGAAACAGTAATGAAATCGGCAACAAAGACAGGATTGGGTTTTCGCAACCGGGGAGCCATTGGAGTCGCGTTGCTCGGTCCGGCGACCGTCGTTACCGTCATCTCAACCCCGGTGATTGCTGAGAGCACATGGTTAGACCCTGCCGTGGACCTGTTGGCTTGGGGCGTGTTCATTCTAGGATTGTTTTTCAGGATTTGGGGCACGCTGTATGTCGGAGCGCGCAAACTCCACACCTTGGTCAGCGAAGGCCCGTATTCGATTTGCCGGAATCCGTTGTATGTGGGTTCTTTTTTGGTCGCGGTTTCAGCCGGGCTATTTCTCAAGAGCCTGATATTCGCTGCCGCGTTGGGATTCGCAATGGCCGCCTACGTCTGGGCCACCGTTCCCGCCGAAGAAAGACAACTGCGCGAAACGCTTGGGCCAGCCTACGACGAGTATTGCAAAAATGTGCCTCGCTACTGGCCGCGCTTCTCCCTGTTTCATACACCCGAAACTGTTGAGGTGAAAGTCAAAGGACTGCGTATGGAACTCAAACGGGTTCTGGTCTGGATTTGGCTTCCGTTTCTTGGCGAGCTCATCGCCCATTTGCGCGTCGAGCCGTGGTGGCCGCATTTGTTTCATCTTCCATAGCCAATCCCTGGATTCACTCATGCTCAACGCCATCGTTCGCTTCTCTCTCCGGTTTCGCGGCGTCGTCATTGCGCTGGCGTGCGCGCTTGTGGCCTACGGGCTTTACGTGACGACGCGCGCCAAGCTCGACGTGTTCCCGGATTTCCTGCCGCCGCAGGTCGTCATTCAAGCCGAAGCGCCCGGTCTCTCCGCTGAAGAAGTCGAGCAGCTCGTCACGCGCCCGGTTGAGAACGCCATCAACGGCGTCGGCGATCTCGACGCGCTACGCTCGCAATCCATCCAGGGTCTCTCGGTCGTCACCGCCATTTTCCGCGACGGCACGGACATTTACCGGGCGCGGCAACTCGTCGCCGAACGCCTCGCCGAAATCAGCGGCAAACTCCCGTCCGGCCTGCCGCCGCCCCGCATGTCCCCGCTGACTTCCTCGACGAGCATGGTGCTGGCGTTCGGTCTGACTTCAACCAACCGTTCGCTGATGGAGCTTCGCACGTTCGCCGACGCGGTGTTGCAGCCGCGCCTGCTCGGCGTGCCGGGCGTGGCGAAGGTGTCCGTGTTCGGCGGCGAAGTGCGGCAATTGCAAATCCAGGTGAACCCCGAGCGTCTGCGCGCGTTCAATCTCTCGCTTGACGACATCGTGAGCGCGGCCCGGAACGCGACGGGCAAACGCGGCGCGGGCTTTGTGGAAGACGAGAACCAGCGCATCACACTGCGCAGTGAGGGCGCGCTCCTGACGGCGCAACAACTCGGCGAAGTCGTCTTCGCGCATCACGCGGGGCGCAGCTTGCGGTTCAAGGACGTGGCGACGGTGACAGAAGGGCCAGAACCGCCCATCGGCGCGGCGTCCATCATGGGCAAGCCTGGCATTCAACTCGTGGTGTCCAGCCAACTCGGTGCGAACACGATGGAAGTGACAAAACAACTCGAACGTGCGCTGGACGAACTCAAACCCGCGATGGCCGCGCAGAAAATCACCTTGCACGAACGGCTGTTCCGCCCCGCGAACTTCATTGAGACGGCCATCCGCAATGTGCGCTTCTCGCTCCTGCTCGGCGGCGTGCTTGTGGCCGTGGTGCTGTTTCTGTTTCTCGCCAACTTCCGCACGGCGGCAATTTCGTTCACAGCAATTCCGCTATCGTTGCTTGGCGCGGTCATCGTCCTCGACAAGCTCGGCATCTCGCTGAACACGCTCACACTCGGCGGGCTGGCCATTGCCATCGGCGAGGTTGTGGACGACGCCATCATTGATGTGGAAAACATCCTGCGCCGCCTGCGCGAAAACGCCGCGAGTGCCGCGCCCAAGCCAGTATTTCAAGTCGTGCTCGATGCGTCCCTCGAAGTCCGCACCGCCGTCGTTTACGCCACGTTTATCGTCGCGCTGGTGTTCGTGCCGGTGCTCGCGATGGGCGGCATCCAGGGCAAACTCTTTTCGCCCCTGGGCCTCGCTTACATTCTGGCCATCATGATTTCGCTGGTCGTCGCGCTCACCCTGACGCCCGCGATGGCCTTCGCTTTCTTCCACAAGAAGCTGCCGAGTCGCGGCGAGCCGGGCTACATGCTCAAGCTCAAAAGCGGTTATCGCAATCTGGTCGCGCGCATCATGGCTTACCCACGTCGCGTCATCGCGGGGGTCACAGTGATGAGTCTGCTGGCCGTGGCAGCGCTGCCGTTCTTCGGCGGTGCGTTTCTGCCAGAACTGCGCGAGGGCCATTTCATCGTCCACATGAGCGCCGTGCCGGGAACGTCGTTGCCGGAATCGCTGCGCCTCGGCGCGGCGGTCACAGCGGAACTGCTCAAGAACCCGCACATCCGCTCTGTGGCGCAGCGCGTGGGCCGCGCGGAACTCGCGGACGACACCTGGGGATCGCACTACAGCGAGTTCAATGTGGACTTGAAGCCGCTCTCCGGCGAGGAAGGCGAGTTCGTGCAGTCGGAGATTCGTGATGCGCTCCTGAAATTCCCCGGCGTCTATTTCGCCATAAAACCGTTCCTCACCGAGCGCATCGAAGAAACGATTTCCGGCACAACCGCCGAAGTCGTCATCAAACTTTTCGGTGAAGACCTCGATCAACTTGACGCCACGGCGCAGCAAGTCGCCCGCATCGTCGGCGGCGTTGAAGGCGCGGCGGATGTGCAGGTCGAATCACCGCCCGGCGCGCCACAACAAGTCATCAAGCTTCGGCCAGACAAATTGCGCGAGTTTGGGTTTGCGCCCGTGACTGTGCTCAACGCGATTGAAACGGCCTATCAGGGCACAGTCGTCGGCCAGACTTACGAAGGCAATCGCAGCTTTGATGTCACCGTGCTTCTCGACGCGAAATTCCGCAAGCGACCGGAAAATGTCGGTGCGCTGCTGCTCCGCAACGCCGACGGTGCGCTCGTGCCCGCCACCGCCGTCGCCGACATTTACATGGGCACGGGCCGTTACCTCATCACGCACGAAGGCGCGCGGCGTCGGCAAGGCGTGACTTGCAACGTGCGCGGACGCGACGTGGACTCATTCGTCGCCGAAGTGCGCGACAAAGTTGCCGCCGCGTTGCCGAAAAGCGTCTATGCCGAATTCACCG
This sequence comes from Verrucomicrobiota bacterium, assembly GCA_016200005.1. Taxonomy (NCBI): domain Bacteria; kingdom Pseudomonadati; phylum Verrucomicrobiota; species Verrucomicrobiota bacterium. Next base: position 57,292 of record JACQFP010000017.1, read on the forward strand.
GCGTGGCCGAAGCCAAAGCAGCGGCGCAACGCGACATCTTGGTTTACTCGCTGCTGCCGGCGTCGGGGTCGTGCTGCTCTTGGGCATTGCGTTTCACAACCCGCGCAACCTGTTCCTCGTGCTGGCGAATCTGCCGTTCGCGCTCGTCGGCGGAGTGCTGGCGATTTTCTTCACCGGCGGCTGGCTCACGGTCGGATCGCTGGTCGGACTCGTGACATTGTTCGGCATCAGCACGCGCAACTCGATCATGCTCGTCTCGCACTTCGAGCATCTCGTCATGCAGGAAGGCTGTACGTGGAATCTCGACACCGCCTTGCGCGGTGCAGCGGAACGCTTCGTCCCCATTGTGATGACCGCGCTCGTGACCGCGCTCGGCCTCGCACCGATTGCCGCCAGTTGGGGCGAACCCGGCCAGGAAATCGAATCGCCAATGGCCATTGTCATTCTCGCGGGCCTCGTCACTTCCACTGTGCTGAATCTGCTCGTCCTGCCAACGCTGGCGGTGCGGTTTGGGCGTTTTGAACGAAGCGAGACCAGAACTTTGATTTGAGCGGGCGCGCGGTTTCGGTTAAAAAGATTTGACCGAGTTCGCCGAAAATTTTAACGCGAGTTGAATTTGAAAAGTTTTGCCCAAGTTGAATGGAGTTATTGCCATCGTCGCGACGGCCTGCGTGGGTCAAAGCGAAAGTTCCGCAAAAACACATTTACGTGGAATACGAACCTGCGAAAATAGAGGAAGAAGCCCTTCAGAAGGCTGTGGAACGAGCCGGGTTCACGGCCGTTGAGGTCTAAGAGCCTGTCTGAAAAATGATGAAGCGCATGGAATCAAGCGAGTCTGCGGAGCATGACGCGGATCATGGCGACGAAAATCCAGCCGGTGGCGCTGGCTTCGGATTGTTCGTAGTCGCGCACCAGTCGCCGGTGCTGCATCAGCCAGCCGAAGGTGCGTTCGACCACCCAGCGTTTGGGCAACACCTTGAACCCGCTCACGTCGTCGCTGCGTTTGATGACTTCGACTTCGAGTTTGGGTCGCTGGGTTTTGACCCAGGCGGCGAAGTCTGCTCCGGTGTAGCCGCCATCCACCCAGAGTTTGCGCAGCCAGGTGAAGTGTGGCAGTACGGGTTCGAGCAGTGCCATCGCTCCGGCGCGTTCCGGCGTGTTCGCCGGTTGCACGGCCGCGCCCAGCACCAGTCCCAGCGTGTCCACCAACAGGAATCGTTTGCGGCCCTTGGTCTTTTTGCCCGCGTCGTAGCCGACCGTGCCACCGTGCGGGTTGGAGCGTACGGTCTGGCTGTCGAGCACGGCGGCGGTGGGGCGGGCGCGTTTGTCCTCGGCCTTGCGCGCCCAGGCGCGGAGTTGGGTGTTGAGTTTGCCCAACAGTCCATTGCGACTCCACTGATGGAAGTAATGATAGACCGTTTTCCACGGTGGAAAGGTTTGCGGGAGCAGCCGCCACGGACAACCTGCCTTGGCGAGGTAGCAGATGGCGTCGCAAACGGCCCGCAACGAGGTGCGGGGCCGGCCACGCTTTTTTGCGGCGGGCAGGAGGATTTCCAGGAGTTCCCATTGGGCGTCGGTGAGGTCGGTTTGGTAGGAGGCGATTTTCATCGCCCCAATGGCGCTACCGCGAAAATGAGCCGCACATCCGCACGGCCCATGTCAAGTCATCCCTGCAATTTCACACAACTTTTTTCATCCGCTGTCGCTCAAACCAAAAACTCAAATCACAACAAATCGCTTTCTCAGACAGACTCTAATGCAAACGAAACCGCCGAGCTATCTCATTGGCCAACTCGCAAAGGCTGCGGCCGTAAAGACGGACACCGTTCGCTTTTACGAAAAGTCCGGTCTGCTCCCGCGCACCGAACGCACTGCGGCGGCTTACCGGGTTTACGACAAGACGGCGCTCAAACGATTGCTCTTTATCAAGCAGGCGCAGTCGCTCGGATTCTCGCTAGACGAAATCAAGCGCATCCTCAGCCTGCGCGGACAAGGCACAGAGACGTGCCGCTGTGTCATCGGCATCGCCGAAGCCACCCTGTCTGAAACCGGACAGAAGCTGCGGGAGTTGCAGGAATTTCATGACCGGCTCAAGCACGCGCTGGCCGCCTGGAAACAAAGCGCGGCCCGCCGACGCAAATGCCCCGCCGAGTTTTGTGACCTCATCGAAGGAAGCGCCAGCAAAGTCACGCCGGCACAGCGTCCTACGCTTCCCAAGCAACCATCGCCAGGATTGTGCAAACGGTTTTCTTGACCTTATGTCAGACTGCTGCTGAATCAAACCTCCTGCAAAGGCTGGAACGAACAACTGCCCGGAATGTGGTCAGACCGGCAAGTCCGTCGAGACCAAAACGCTGAAACAAATGGTGCAGCCATGGTATTTGGAACTCGTCAACAAACCGGGCTTTTTCTTCTGCCGCTCGGCGGATTGCGACGTGGTTTATTTCCATCCTGATGGCGACTGTTTACGCAAGCCCGATGTGCGCGTGCGGGTGGGACTCAAGGAAACCGAAGACCCCGTGCCCATCTGCTACTGCTTCGGCTTCACCGAAGCGATGGCGGTCGGGGAAATTCGCGATACGGGCAAATGCACTATCGCTCAACGCATCACCGCCGAAATCAAAGCAGGGAATTGCGCGTGTGAAATCCGCAATCCCCAAGGCTCATGCTGCTTGGGCAACGTCAATGCCGCCGTCAAAAAGGTGATGAAGGTGATGGCTGCGAAAACGTCGGGGGCACTCACCTAGAGTTGAAGGTCAATTGCTCGGTGGCAGTTTTGTTTGCAGCGCAGGCCTCGCGCGGCTTCTGGATGACGACATTGTAAGCGTTAATCTTCTGCTGTAAGGTTGTGGGCTTGGCGACTGCGCAGCATGAGTCGCGCGTGCGAAGATGTATCAGCTACACTAAATGCGAGAACAGTCCGTGTAGTGTCCGTTGCGTGGTCACGGCCAAGACGCAATACAACCTGGCAAACGCGCGGGAATACTTTGAAGAACATCTCTGCGTCGGGGATTACTACGATGAAGGCCAGCGGGTGTCCGGTGAATGGTTTGGCCTCGGTGCGCAACGTCTCGGTTTAGCCGGCAGAATCCGCGCGGATGATTTTCTCCGGCTGTGCGAGAACGAGCATCCGTCTTCCGGCGAGACGCTGACTCAACGGTTGAATACGACGCGGATGGAAGGTGGCGAGAACGCGGCCAATCGCCGGATATTCTTCGACTTCACTTTCTCTCCGCCGAAGTCGGTTTCCATCGCGGGATTCCTGGGCAACGACGAACGGATTCTTGAAGCCCATGCGCGAGCCGTGCGGACGGCATTGAAAGAATTTGAGTCGTTTGCAGCGACTCGCATCCGCGTCGGTGGAGCACAGAGCGACCGGCTCACGGGCAACTTCGCCGCCGCCTTGTTCACGCACGATACGTCGCGCGCGCTCGATCCGCATTTGCACACGCACTGCATCGTATTCAACGCCACTTTTGACGCGGTTGAGAATCGCTGGAAGGCGCTGCAAAACTACGAACTGTTGCGCGCCAGAAAGTTTGCCGAGAACGCCTACTATCACGAATTCGCCCGTGAGTTGCGGAGTTTCGGCTATCGAATTCGCAACCTGCCGCGCGGCGATTTTCAAATGGAGGGTGTTCCCGAAGAACTCTGCCAACGCTTTTCTGCGTGCCTCGAAAACCGGACAGACAAAGCGCCGCCCCAACACCTATACGGTGAGGCACTCAACTGATGTTCCAGAAACGCCGCTCCACACTCCACACGTTTTCAATTTGGTTCCGCTCCGTTTTCTGGAACATCAGTTCAGTGCTCAGAGACGCGAGTCCGCCACGTACCCATCACTGCCAAATCCTCACGAAACCACATCCGCTCAAAACGCTTGCGGCTCAATTTTGAGCCAATGGTTTTGCATCCTATGTGGATGCTTAAAGGTGTGACGCCTCACCCCTACGCGAAAACGTAGGATTTTTGGCTACGCGCCGGGCACACGAAACATCGTGTTGAAAAGCGTTGAAGGGCGTTGACAGATTCAACGTCACTCAACAGATTTCAATGGCGCGATTCAACGCGCTTCAATGCCTTTCAACAAGGCAGCCTGGCCGCTGGCCTTAACTCTCCCGCAATTCTGTTTAACCCGCCCACTACTCGCTAACGCGGAGAGCGCCGTGCGTCATACGCTGTTGGTTGATGAATTCGGAAACCGTGAATGACGCCCTGCCGGTGAAGCGAAAACGATCCGGAGGCGGACGAGCCTTTCATAGTCGGCTCGAACCGTTCGTGGATTTCATCCGTGAACAGCGTCAGCGACGCAGGACGTGGAAGGAAATCGCCGAGCTGCTCCGCGCAGAGAAGGGTTGTGTCATCAGTGCCCAGGGTGTCCATCAGTTCTGGCGTCGTTACACCCAGCGCCAGAACCGGCCGCATTGGGAACGCGAGACGGACAATGCCGCACCAACCAATTCGTCCGGTTCAGCGAACGAACCACCGCGAAGAATTGTGACCGCCTCCACTCCGGCAGAGCGCGCATTCCGGCGACCGAATCCCAGCGACATTAAACTCAACGATCCCACCAAAGTATGAACATCACTCGACGCATCCACTTGAACCCTCAATCCAAAGGCAATCTCGGCAAAAGTTTTGAAGCCGAATTCCGCACCGCCTGGCTCGACCGGCTCGGCATCCCGTGGAACGGCTCAGACCTCGACGACCGCCACCACACGTTTGCCAGTCGGCATCCCGGCGCAGTTCAGTCGTATCAACTCGGCAATGAGCACGAGAGCAAGACAGCGTTGCTTAAACTGTTTCGACGGGTGCTCAAAGACGCTGCGCCCGTCCACGTCATTGACACCCGTGCCCAGGCCGATGCGCTCATCCTCGGCGCGATGGACGAACTGCAAGTCCTCGACATTTGTGCCGACCATGGTGTGCGGCTGACGTTCTTTCTGTTTCCCACTGACGATACCGAGAGCATGACCAACGCTGGGCGACTCTTTCTCTACGCCGGCGACCGCGTGGATTACGTGATCGTTCACAATCCGGCCAAGGCGCGCGGCGATTTGTTCAAAGGCTCGCAACTGGAAAGCCAACTGATTGAGTATGGGGCGAAGGCCATCACGTTGCCGACCATCACTCCAACAACTTTGCTCGCGGCGGAAAAGGCTGAATCAGTGGTCAAACGTGGCTTGAGTTTTGCCGAGCTATCCGACCCGGACGCGAAATACTTGGAACGCCTGCTGGCAGGAGAAATCCAATGGGCGATGCAGCGAATGTTTCGGCAGTATGACGCGATTGCCGATCTGTTGCTGCCGACCGAATTAGCTTCGCGGGAAAAGCCTGTTGCGAGAGCGAACGAAAGTCCAAAAGCAGAGCCGCAACCACAACTCAACTTCGAGGAATGACGTATGGACCGGACTGAATTTGATATTCTGTGCGAGGGAGCAAGCGCGGAAGAAACCCGGCTCTTGTCGAAACTGCTGGCCGAATGGTGCGATGGCGATGAACGCTCGTTCCCCGTTCATCTCGCCCTGCTCACAAGGGCGCAATGGCGGGCGGCTGCCAGCGTGCCCCGGTCAGTTGACCAGTCACGGGAAATCTTGGAGCGGACATTCAGCGAGCATCGGCAACACATCATTGGTCTCGTGAAAAGCTTCGAGGAAGCGACCGAAGCGAAGTTGCAAGCCTTGGAAAAATCTCAGACCGCGCAAGCACGGCAGGCTGGCGAGTCCGTGGAAACATTGCGCTCGCAACTGGCCGAAGTCAGAGCCGTGGCAAAATTGATGGAAGGCGACTTGCGGACTGGTGCGGAAGAATGGCATCGGGCGCATCAGCAGTTCGAGACGGAACGCCGCAAACTCGACACTGCCTTGGGGGCGATGAACCAATACTGGGACATTCAGCAATTGGTTTTCACAGGATTGTTGTTACTGGCCGCGTGCGGCATCGGCCTTTTGATTGGTCATTTTGTCTGGCGCTGACTTCACCGTTCCGGCATCGCCGGAAACCCACCGGAACCAGCGCGCGCTCCGCACCGTGATCGCACCCCGCCGCCCGTGCGTTCACTCTGCTCCGCGCGCGTTCGTTCCGGTTTGAGAATCACGCAGTCGCGTAGCGCTTCCGTTGGAAGCTTGGCGCCGGTCTCTCCGCTTTTTCCGCCATTCCGCCAGACGCTTCATGGCGGGACCGCTCCGTTTCCCGGCAGCCAACATCCCATCACTACGTTCCCGAACGTAACCGCCACTGACTTGGTTGGCTCGGGAAATTTGGACAGCGCACGCCCCCCTTCACCATGAGTAAAACAGGCATTAGCCGTTTGCCACGGATGTCCGGCAATCCCCGAGTCCTTCCTCTGGAGCGACTTAGTTTTTCGCGCATTTCTAAGTATTCGGCTCACGCCATCGGTTTCCAAACAGCCGTTGACACCTGTTCATGTCACTGTGGTGAACTTGGGTAAACCCAAGCAAAGGCGGCCAGTGCTTATTTGGGTGGTCACGACTCGGAGTGCTAATTTCCTAGGAATTTGTCGGACTTAGAATTGGGTTGCTGTGGCGGAGCCTTCTGGTGCCGTTCTGCGCCTGAGCAAAATTATTGTTACTCAACGCCACACCGTTTCCCTGCACTCTCGCAAGCGGTTCTTGACCGTTTTTCTCCCC